>NZ_JBSHNP010000105.1:0-40200 GCF_053604675.1 Lacinutrix salivirga | reverse complement strand
TAACCATTACAATAGAAGATGCACCAGAATCTGGAGAAGCATTAACACCAATAGAAATTTGTGAAGATGCTTTAACAGATAATTCGCCATTCGATTTATTTACATTATTAGATGGTACACAAGATACCAATGGAACATGGTCTGATATTAACGGAACAGTTTCAAACCCAATAGATATTACAGGATTAACAGCTGGTACTTACGATTACACCTATTCAGTAGCAGATATTGGTACGTGTAGCGATGTAGATGTAGTGGTACAAATAATCGTATTACCTCTGCCAGAAACAGGAGTTCCAACACCAGCATTATTCTGCGAGAATGATTTAACTGCAAATTCACCATTAGATTTATTTGGTCAATTAGCAGGAGAAGATGCAGGAGGAACATGGTCAGACGATGATGCTTCAGGAGCATTAACAGGAAGTGATGTTGATTTAACAACATTAACCATTGGAGTTTATAATTATTCTTATACAATTACAGATGTTAATGGATGTACAAATACAAGTACAGTAACCATTACAATAGAAGATGCACCAGAATCTGGAACAGCAAATGCTCCTATTGAATTTTGTTTAGCTGAAATAACAACTGGACAAACTTTTGACCTTTACGATTTATTAGAAGGTGAAGACCAAACAGGAACTTGGTCAGATGATACACCATCTTCTCAATTATCAGGAAGCATATTAACATTAGATGGTTTAGCTTCAGGAACCTATAATTTTACTTACGATGTTACTGCAATAGGAACTTGTGATGATAATTTAGTTAGTGTTTCAGTAATAATAAATGATACACTTGCTCCAACAGTAGTTACTCCTCAAGTATTTTGTGATGAAGCTACAGTTGCAGACTTATTTGGTACAGGAACTAATATCCAATGGTATGATCAAGTAACAAATGGAGTAGTATTAGAGGCTACAACACCATTAGTAGATGGTGTTACGTATTATGCAACACAAACCGACGCCTCTACAGGATGCGAATCTTCAACTAGAGCTGCTGTAACAGTTACAATTAACCAATCGCCAAACTCAGGAAATCCAAATGCAACAGGAATTTCTGTATGTAATGATAATACTAGTATTGATTTAAATACAGGATTAGATGGCACACAAGATTCAGGAGGTGTTTGGCAAGATACAGATGGTACTGGTGGTTTATCAGGAAATATTTTTGACGCAACAGGAATTGCAGCAGGAACCTACAATTTTACGTATGTAGTAACTGGCACTGCTCCTTGTACAGATTCTAGCACAACAATACAAGTGGTGTTAAGTGCACCTTTAAATCCAGGAACAGATGCAACTTTAGATGTGTGTAGTACAAATGGAACAACAGATTTATTTACGCTTATTGGCACTGCAGATGTTGGTGGAACATGGTCTCCAGCTTTAAATAGTGGAACAGGAGTATTTGACCCATTAGTAGATGCTGACGGAACTTATACTTACGTATTAACTAACGCTTGTGGAAATTATACAAGCGAAGTGGTCGTAACAGTTACTCCAGCTCCTAATGCAGGAACAGATGGCACATTTACTATTTGTGCAATAGATGTGGATGCAACCAACAGTCAGTTAGATTTACTTACAATACTAAACGATACACCAGATACTACAGGAACATTTACTAATAATGATAATGCAAATGGATTTTCTGGAACGCTATTAGATTTAACTCAAGTAACAGCAGGAAACTATACTTTTACATATACAGTAAATGCAAATTCTCCTTGTACAGTAAATGCAACTGCAGTAGCAACTGTAGTAATTAACGATAGTGATGCACCAACAGTTATAGACGCTAATCCTTCATTTTGTTTAGTAGATAGTCCAACAGTATCAAATTTAGATGCTTTCGTAAACGGAACAACAATTAATTGGTACGACGATGCTGCACTTACTATACTATTAGATGCTTCTGAAGCTTTAATAGATGGAGAAGATTACTATGCAACGCAAACAGGAACTTCTGCTTGTGAGTCGTCAGCAAACGTTATGATAAATGTTTCAGTTAATGATGAGCAAACACCAACATTAATTGATTCTAATTTAGAATTATGTATTAACGATGCACCAACAATAAATGAGTTAACGCTTAACATTTCAGAATATAACTCAAACACAAATAATGTCGTTTGGTACACAACTGAAACAGGTGGAACTCCCCTATCTAATTCAGACGATTTAAGTATTAATACAACCTATTACGCAGCTTTAGTAAATGCGACTACAGGTTGTGAGAGTAGTGTGCGTTTAGAAGTATCACCAGATTTAACAGGTTGTGGCATATTAGCTATTCCAGATGGTTTTTCACCAAATGGAGATGGTACAAACGATACTTTTGATATAGATAACCTAGACGTTTTATATCCAGATTTTCAAATTGAAATCTACAACAGAAACGGAAACATAGTATATAGAGGAAACGCTTCAACTCCAAGATTTGATGGGACTTCTAACGAATCTAGTATTGGTAAAGGCGACTTGCCTGTAGGTGTGTATTTCTACATCTTCAATTTTAACGATGGTGTTAATAAACCTAAACAAGGACGTTTATACTTAAGCAGATAATTTTTGGATAACTCAATTTTAGAAACAATGAAAAATTTAAATATATACAATAAAATAGTTGTCTTAATTGGTCTGGCATTTATGTCTATCCAAGGTCATGCACAACAAGATCCTCAGTTTACACAATACATGTATAATATGAGTATTATTAATCCTGCTTATGCAACTGCACAAGAAGACATATTAAATGTAGGAGGATTATACAGATCACAATGGGTTGGAATCGAAGGCGCACCAACAACAGGAACCTTCTTCGTTCATTCACCAATTAACGAAAAAGTAGAACTTGGTATTTCGTTTTCAAACGATAATATTGGAGACGTAGTTAAAGAAAACAATATCTACGCAGATTTTGCTTACGTGCTACCAGTAGGTATGGAAAGTAAATTATCCTTAGGATTAAAAGCAGGTTTAACCTTTTTTAATGTCGATTTTAATGGGTTTAATTTACAATCTGGAGATACCTCTACAGATGTCGCTTTTAATGAAAACATTAATCAAACCTTTCCAAATGTTGGTATTGGAGCCTTCTTTTTTACAGATAATTATTATTTAGGATTATCGGCTCCAAACATGTTAACCACAAAGCACATTGAAACCGAAAATGGTGTTAAAGCTACTGGTGTACAAGATATTCACTACTTTTTTACAGGAGGTTATGTGTTTGATATTAATTCAGACTTAAAGCTAAAACCATCATTTATGGCTAGAGCTGTAAATGGAGCGCCTCTTTCTTTAGATATAAATACAAATATTCTAATTAACGAAAAATTAGAAGCTGGTATTGGTTATCGATTAGACGACGCTATTACAGGTATGGTTAATTTTAAAATTGCACCAAACTTAAAAGTTGGATATGCCTACGATTATACAACAAGTAACTTAAGCGATTTTAATTCAGGATCACACGAAATATTGGTGTTGTTCGATATCGATTTATTTGGATTAAAAGGCGGTTACGATCGTTCACCAAGATTTTTCTAAAACCCAAATCACTATTAAAATGAAAAAATATACATATATACTTGCTGGACTTTTATTTATAAGTGGTTTAGCCGAAGCGCAAAAAGGAAGTTTAAAGCGTGTAAATAAGCTTTTCGAAATGAGAGCCTACACCGAAGCTGCCGAAATTTACGAAACTAAAGATCGTACTCAAGAAGTACTTCAAAACTTAGGAGATAGTTATTACTACAATACAAGTCTTCAAAAAGCAATTAAAACCTACAGAGAATTGTTTGTTACTTATGGAGATTCCATAGATATTGAACTGCATTTTAGATACGCACAAGCGTTAAAAGGTGTAAAAGACTATAAAGAAGCAGATAAACACTTAAGTACATATTACCGTAAAAAAGTGAACACTCCTGCTTTTATTGAAGCTTTAGAGAAAACAACACCTCATGTGTTTCAATTAAAACAATTAAACAATAAAAACTCTAGTAACGACTTTGGGTTATCGTTTTATGGCGATGATAAAGTAGCTTTTGCTTCAGCAAGAAACACAGAAAACCCGTCGTATGCATGGAATGAAATGCCCTATTTAGATTTATATAATGCAACATTAACTAAAGATGGTGTTTTGGAGAATATTCAACCATTCTCAGAAGCTATAAACACAGACTCACACGAGAGTAGTGCTGTATTTACTAAAGATGGTAAAACTATGTATTTTAATAGAACAAATACAACTCGTAAAAAAACCGATGATGAGAAAATAGCGCACATTAAAATTTATAAAGCAGAGTTGGTAGATGGAAATTGGACTAACGTTACAGCATTGCCATTTACTTCTAATAGCTACAGTACAGAACATCCATCACTAAGTAAAGATGGTAAAACGCTATATTTTGCTAGTGATATGCCAGGAACTCTTGGAAGTTTCGATATTTATAAAGTCGCTGTTAATGACGATGGTACTTATGGCGAACCAGAAAATTTAGGACCAGAAATTAACACTAAACACAGAGAGCAATTTCCTTTTATTAGTGAGTTTGATGTCTTGTATTTCTCATCAATTGGTCACCAAGGTTTTGGTGGTTTAGATGTGTTTAGAAGCAATAGTGTTAATGGTAGTTTTGATACTCCAGTAAATTTAGGAAGCTCAATTAACAGTAATTTAGACGACTTTGGTTATGTCATCCGCGAGAAAGATAACAAAGGCTATGTGTCTTCTAATCGTACAGGTTACGACAGATTATATGGTTTTGGTAGAGAAGAAAATATGCTAACCAAATACCAAGTAGAAGGTATTGTACAAGATAAAAACAGCAAAGAATTATTGTCTGGTGCTCTAGTCACTTTATTTGATGAGTCTGGTACAGTACTCCAAGATAAAATTGTTGGAGATAAAGCAGAATACTTATTTAAAATAGAACCTAATAAAAAGTATAAAATTAGAGGTACTTTAAAAGCTTATATTCCTCAAGACGTAGAATTTTCTACAGATAGTGAAGGTAAAATTCAGCATAATATTTATTTAGCTTTAGAATCTTTTGCAGATGCCGAAGAAAAAGTAAAAGAAGACGAAAAAGGAGAAGTTAAAGTACAATTAGATCGTATTTATTTCGATTTCGATAAATCGGAAATTCGCTCAGATGCAGCAACAACATTAAACGTGTTAGTAGATTTAATGAAAAAATATCCCTCTATGGAAGTTGAAGTTTCTGCACACACAGATGCACGTGGAAAAGACCAATATAATTTAGACTTGTCTAAACGTCGTGCAGCAGCAACACTAGAGTATTTAGTAAGTAGAGGTATCCAAAGAAACCGTTTGCGTAGTATTGGTTATGGCGAAATGCAACCCTTAAACCAATGCGATAAAGAAGATATTTGTACAGACGAAGAGTACGATATTAACAGACGTTGCGAATTTAAAATATTGAATTAATGACTAAGTAAATTAGTTAAACATCGAAAGGCCTTTCTCTTAAAACAGAAAGGCTTTTTGTTTATATTTGCTTTAGCTGAGTTTGTTTCAGTATTTTAGTATTACTCTTAGCCTAGTCAAAGAGTCTTTTTTTAATAAAATAAGAATTCCACACAAAGTGGAAAAAGCTATGAACGAAAATTTAGATCCAACAAACGATAATTTTTCTCACGAAGAAATTGATATTGAAAAAACGTTAAGACCGTTATCTTTTGAAGATTTTACAGGTCAGGATCAAGTATTAGAGAATCTTAAAATTTTTGTACAAGCAGCCAATGGTAGAGACGAAGCTTTAGACCACACACTATTTCATGGTCCTCCAGGATTAGGCAAAACAACCTTAGCACATATTTTAGCCAATGAATTAACAGTTGGTATAAAAGTAACCTCTGGACCTGTGTTGGATAAACCAGGAGACTTAGCAGGATTACTTACCAATTTAGACGATAGAGACGTGTTGTTTATAGACGAAATCCATCGTTTAAGTCCTATTGTAGAGGAGTATTTATACTCTGCAATGGAAGACTACAAAATTGATATCATGATTGAGTCTGGTCCAAACGCCAGAACAGTTCAAATAAATTTAAATCCGTTTACATTAGTTGGAGCCACTACACGATCTGGATTGTTAACCGCTCCAATGCGAGCACGTTTTGGGATTCAAAGTCGCTTACAATATTATAAAACAGATTTACTCACAACAATTATACAGCGTAGTGCTGTAATTTTAAATGTTCCAATTTCTATGGAAGCAGCAATAGAAATTGCTGGTCGTAGTCGTGGAACACCTCGTATTGCTAACGCATTGTTACGTAGAGTTAGAGATTTTGCGCAAATTAAAGGTAATGGAAGTATAGATATTAAAATTGCCAAATACGCGTTAGAGGCTCTAAATGTAGATGCTTATGGATTGGACGAAATGGATAATAAAATCCTATCCACTATAATCGATAAATTTAAAGGAGGACCAGTAGGAATAAGCACCATTGCAACAGCAGTGAGTGAAAGTACAGAAACCGTTGAGGAAGTTTACGAACCTTTTTTAATCCAACAAGGTTTTATAATGCGAACACCTCGAGGACGAGAAGTTACAGAGTTGGCCTACAAACATTTAGGTAAAATTAAAGGGCCAATACAAGGCGGTTTGTTTTAAATCCCATCCCGACCTTCCCAAAGGGAAGGAGAAATAATTAGAGTTTTGAAACGTAATATTAACACATCAGTTTCCTTTCCTTTGGAAAGGATTAAGGATAGGAATAAATGAAGAAAAAAATACCAGAAGTCTCACTCCTAAAATTTATTAAGCATTCATTAGAAATTCTTAAAAACCCACTGCCTTTTCATAATAAAAACTTTAACGCAAAAGGCGATATTTTTAAGTTAAACGTTGGGTTTAACACTAAAATTTATTTTTGTCGTAGTGCAGCTTTTGCGCAATATGTACTTCAGAAAAACCAAAAAAATTATGTAAAATCTTCTATTCAAACCGAAGATTTAGTGAAATATGTTGGTGAAGGTTTGCTAACTTCCGAAGGCGAAAAATGGAAAAAACAGCGTAAAATGATGCAACCTGCTTTTCATAAAAAGCAATTACAAAATTTGTTAAGTGGTATGCAAGACACTATAGTTTCAGAATTTAATAAAATAGAAGCTAATAAAATTATAGATTTATTTCCTATTCTTAATGATTTAGCATTTCAAACGGTTGTAAAATCATTATTTACAAAAGCAGCACGAGCAGAAGATATGGAAAGGCTTCAATTTATTACAGAAGCAAATCAGCGTATGTTAGTAAGAGAACTGCGACAACCTTATTTAGCATGGTGGTTTAAAATTGGAGGCGCTTTAAAAAAACATTTAAAATTGTCTGAAGAGGCAAGAGCCATATTAAAAGGTATTGTTGAAGAACGAAAATCTTCAGGCAAACGTTATGACGATTTGTTAGATATGCTATTAGAGACAAAATACGATGATGGCAATGGAATGAGCGAAGAACAACTTATAGACGAAATTCTAATTATTTTTACAGCAGGACACGAAACCACTTCCAATGCCTTAACGTTTACTTTTCAATTATTAGCAAAACATCCAAAATGGCAAGATAAAATATACAAAGAGTGGCAAAGTTTAGGAGGTGATACTGCCGATTTGATGACACGTGTTTCAACTTCAAAAATTTGCCAGCAAGTATTAGAGGAGTCTATGCGTTTATATCCACCAGCTTATTTTATAGATCGTGTAAATGTAGAAGCAGACCGTTTTAATGATATGGAATTTGAACCAGGCTGTAATTTATTATTTTCGGTTTACGAAATCCATAGACATCCAGAATTATGGGACAATCCAGAAGCTTTTTTACCAGAGCGATTTGCGGATGGAGGTCGTCAATTTTCATCCCAGTACTTTCCGTTTGGAGCAGGACCAAGAAAATGTATAGGTAACAATTTTGCGATGTTTGAGATGATTATTGCCGTTACAGAGTTGGTTAAAAACTATAAAATTCATTCAGAATTTGAAGCTATTGATAGTACACCTTTAATAACATTAAAACCTAAAAACGCCTATCTTAGATTTGCAAAGCGATAGATTTCCTTAACAATGTCATTCAGAGCAAAGCGAAGAATCTAATATGATTAACAATAAAACTAAATACACACAATTAATTAAAACCGAAGCCAAGCGCTTAGGGTTTTTGTCTTGTGGTATTAGTAAAGCTGGTTTTTTAGAGGAAGAAGCACCTCGATTAGAAAACTGGTTAAAAAACAACAGTCATGGCGAAATGCAATACATGGAAAACCATTTCGACAAACGTTTAGATCCAACAAAACTAGTAGAAGGTTCAAAATCTGTGATTTCGTTATTGCTTAACTATTATCCAAACGAAGTTCAAACAGAAAACACCTACAAACTATCTAAATACGCTTACGGAACCGATTACCACTTTGTTATAAAAGACAAACTAAAAGAATTTTTAAATACCATAAAAGAGGAAATAGGTGATGTAAATGGACGTGCTTTTGTAGATTCCGCTCCAGTTTTAGATAAAGCTTGGGCTGCAAAATCAGGACTAGGCTGGATTGGTAAACACAGTAATTTGCTCACACAACAAATAGGCTCATTTTATTTTATAGCCGAATTAATTATAGATTTAGATCTAGAATACGACCATGCAACAACAGACCATTGTGGCACCTGTACTGCATGCATAGATGCCTGCCCTACGCAAGCCATAACAGAACCTTATGTGGTTGATGGGAGTAAATGTATTAGTTATTTTACAATTGAATTAAAAGAAAACATCCCAACAGAATTTAAAGGTAAAATGGACGATTGGATGTTTGGTTGCGACGTATGCCAAGATGTTTGCCCTTGGAACAGATTCTCCAAAGCACACAACGAACCTTTATTTAATCCACACCCAGAATTATTATCTATGACTAAGAAAGATTGGGAAGAGATTACACAAGAAACGTTTAGTAAAGTGTTTCAGAAATCGGCTGTAAAACGGACTAAATTTTCTGGATTAACTAGGAATATTAAGTTTTTAAAAGAGTAGTTTAAATCAATTTTCAATAAAACGGAAGCCATTTAAAAACAAAAATCAAATCAGTTTTATTTCTCACAAAAACCTTACATTTGCTAGTTCATATAACAACCAAAAAATATGAGTAAACAAAGTAGACGTCGCGAAGCTTTAGTATATCACGCAAAGCCAACTCCAGGAAAAATAAAAGTAGTACCAACAAAAAAATATGCCACACAAAGAGATTTGTCGTTAGCCTATTCTCCAGGTGTTGCAGAACCTTGTTTAGAGATTGAAAAGGACGTTAATAACGTCTATAAATATACTGCCAAAGGTAACTTAGTAGCAGTAATAAGTAACGGAACAGCAGTTTTAGGACTTGGTAATATTGGTCCAGAAGCCTCAAAACCAGTAATGGAAGGTAAAGGCTTGCTCTTTAAAATCTTTGCAGATATAGATGTCTTTGATATTGAAGTCGATACTGAAAATGTAGAAGAATTTATCCAAACCGTTAAAATGATAGCACCAACTTTTGGTGGTATTAATTTGGAAGATATTAAAGCGCCTGAAGCTTTTGAAATCGAAAGACGCTTAAAAGAAGAGTTGGATATTCCTGTAATGCACGACGACCAACATGGAACGGCAATTATTTCTGCAGCAGCATTATTAAACGCTTTAGAGCTTGCAGAGAAAAAAATAGAAGACATTAAAATAGTAATAAGTGGAGCAGGAGCAGCAGCGATTTCGTGCACGCGTTTGTATTTAGCCTTTGGCGCTAAACGCAAAAACATTGTAATGTTAGACAGTAAAGGTGTAATTAGAGACGATAGAGACAATCTAACATCACAAAAAGCAGAATTTGCAACACACAGGAAGATCGATACACTAAATGAAGCAATGCAAGACGCAGATGTGTTTATTGGCTTATCCACTTCAGATATTGTAAATCCAGCCATGTTAAAATCTATGGCAGACAATCCAATTGTTTTTGCTATGGCAAATCCAGATCCTGAAATTAATTACGATGTTGCTGTGGCAACACGTAAAGATATTATAATGGCAACTGGTCGTAGTGACCATCCTAATCAAGTAAATAACGTGCTTGGTTTCCCTTTTATATTTAGAGGTGCTTTGGATGTTCGTGCTACAAAAATTAACGAAGCCATGAAAATGGCAGCAGTAAAAGCCTTGGCAGATTTAGCCAAAGAGCCAGTGCCAGAGCAAGTAAATATTGCCTATGGAGAAACACGTTTAACCTTTGGTAGAGATTATATTATCCCAAAACCTTTTGATCCAAGATTAATTGTACAAGTGCCTCCAGCTGTTGCAAAAGCTGCTATGGAAAGCGGAGTTGCTAAAGAACCAATTGAAGATTGGGAAAAATATACAGACGAATTAATGGAGCGTTTAGGTTCCGATAATAAAATTGTTAGACTACTATTAAACAGAGCCAGACTAAACCCAAAACGTGTGGTGTTTACAGAAGCAGACTCGTTAGATGTGTTAAAAGCGGCACAAATTGTTTATGAAGAAGGCATTGCAATCCCAATTCTTTTAGGTAGAAAAGAAGAAATTGAACGCCTAAAAGAAGAATTGGAGTTTGATGCAGATGTGCAAATAATTGATCCAAAATCTGATGAGCAATTAGAGCAAAAAAATAAATATGCTAAAGTGTATTGGACACAACGCAAACGAAAAGGAATTACACTATTATTAGCCGAAAAGCTAATGCGAGAACGTAACTACTTTGGAGCAATGATGGTTAACGAAGGTGATGCAGATGCTTTAATTTCTGGATATTCACGTAGTTATCCTTCTGTAGTAAAACCAATGTTAGAACTTATTGGCTTAGCACCTGGAGCAACAAGAGCGGCAACCACTAATGTAATGATGACGCAAAGAGGACCAATGTTTTTAAGCGACACCTCAATAAATATAAATCCTTCAGCTTCAGATTTAACTAAAATTGCACAAATGACAGCGAGAGTAGTTACAATGTTTGGGATGGAACCAGTAATGGCAATGACCTCATTTTCAAATTTTGGAAGTTCAAAAACCCAAACAGCAACTAAAGTAATGGAAGCGGTTAGTTATTTACATAAAAGACATCCTAATTTATTGGTAGATGGCGAATTACAAACAGATTTTGCTTTAAATAGCGAAATGCTTAAAGAACATTTCCCGTTTTCTAAATTAGCAGGTAAAAAAGTGAACACGCTTATTTTTCCAAATTTAGAATCTGCAAACATTACTTATAAATTATTAAAGGAATTAAATAAAGCAGATTCTATAGGTCCAATTATGATGGGAATGCGTAAGCCAGTTCACATTCTTCAATTAGATGCAAGTGTAGATGAGATTGTAAACATGACAGCTATTGCAGTAATCGATGCACAGCAAAAAGAAAAATGGGAAACAGAGCAGCGCAATAAAGCATCAGAAGCCTAACAAATAGTGTATTTTGTCGATATTTTTAACACATCTTTAGGCTTTTAGCTGTTCGTAATTGAAAAGCTCAATAATTTTATTACATTTGAAGGCTTAACAGATACTCATAAATGATAACACATGTTCAGGGAAAATTAGTTGAAAAAAACCCAACTGATGTAGTAATAGACTGTAATGGTGTTGGCTATTTGCTCAACATTTCTCTGCATACCTTTTCTCAAATTCCAGACCAAGAAAATTTAAAGCTATACACACATCTTCACATACGCGAAGATGCACATACACTCTATGGTTTTGTATCATTAGCTGAGCGAGAAGTGTTTAGATTATTAATTTCGGTAAGTGGTATTGGTACAAATACTGCCAGAACTATGCTATCTTCACTAACACCAAAGCAAGTAAGAGAAGGCATAGCTACAGAAGATGTTGCACTTATTCAATCCATTAAAGGGATTGGTTTAAAAACTGCACAACGTGTAATTATAGATTTAAAAGATAAAATCCTTAAAATTTATGATATAGACGAAGTTTCTGTCACTAAAAACAATACCAACAAAGAAGAAGCGTTATCTGCTCTAGAAGTTCTTGGTTTTGCAAAAAAACAAGCAGAACGTGTTGTGGACAAAATTGTTGCCTCACAGCCAGATGCCAATGTAGAAACCATTATTAAACAAGCTTTAAAAAACTTATAATAAATTTTGAATTCAACTACTTATACCAAGCCTCGAGATATATTCAAAACGTATGTATTTGTTCTAGCATCTTGCTTATGTGTAGCATTTGCTTGGTCGCAAGAGGACAATACAACAACTCAAGATTCTACAAAAACTGGCTTTAGTTTAGGCGAAATAGAAATGCCAAACCCAACAAGTATTGTGTCTAAATATACTTACGATCCTATTTCAGACCGTTATATTTATACCGAAACTGTTGGAGAATTTAATATAAACTACCCAGTTATTTTATCTCCAGACGAATATCAGGAACTTGTATTAAAAGAGAATTTAAGAAATTACTATAAAGAAAAAATAAGCGCTTTTGATGGTAATAAAGCAGATAGTGAAGAAGCACAGAAAAACTTACTCCCAGAATATTATGTAAATTCAGGTTTTTTTGAAAGTATTTTTGGAGGTAACACCATAGAAATTGTACCACAAGGTTCTGTTGAGGTAGATTTAGGAGTGTTGTTCACAAAACAAGATAACCCTTCGTTTTCACCAAGAAACCGAAGCAATTTTACGTTCGATTTCGACCAACGTATCAGTCTTAGTATGCTTGGTAAAGTTGGAGAACGTTTACAAGTAACAGCCAATTACGATACAGAATCTACTTTCGATTTCCAAAACGTAGTAAAATTAGAATACACACCAACCGAAGATGATATCATTCAAAAAATTGAAGTTGGTAACGTTAACATGCCAATTAATAGCTCATTAATTACAGGAGCACAGAGTTTATTTGGTGTTAAAACGCAATTAAAATTTGGAAAAACAACAATTACAGGTGTGTTTTCTGAGCAAAAATCAGACACAAAAACAGTAATTGCACAAGGAGGCGGAACGCTAGATGAGTTCGACTTTTTTATTAGAGATTACGATGAGAATCGCCACTTTTTCTTAGCACAATATTTTAGAGAAAATTATAACGAAGCACTTTCTAACTATCCTTTTATAAACACAAACGTCCAAGTTACTAGAATAGAAGTTTGGGTAACAAACAGAAGCAATAGAACAGAAAACGTAAGGAATATTGTAGCCTTACAAGATTTAGGTGAAGGCGAAATTGTAGGTTCTGCAGTAAATACATTTTCTGGTCCAGGTGCTTATCCAGATAACGGAAATAATGCTTTCGATCCAACAAACATTGGTTTAGGAGGCTCTCAATTAAACAATTTAATAAGAGATATTGCAACGGTTCAAGATGGTATTACAGTAGTGCCAAATGTGCAAGAAGGTTTTGACTATGCTAAATTAGAAAATGCCAGAAAACTAACCGAAGGACAGGAATATGTATTAAATACACAGCTAGGTTATATTTCATTAAACCAACGTTTAAACAACGATGAGGTTGTTGCTGTTGCCTTTCAATTTACTGTTGGAGGACAAGTGTATCAAGTAGGAGAGTTTGCTAACGATGGTATTGATGCAACAAATGTAAATACCAATGGTCAAGGTCAAGTGACCAATGTAACCAACAATACATTAATACTTAAGTTGCTAAAAAGTAGTGTAACCAGTACATCGCAACCTATTTGGGATTTAATGATGAAAAACATCTACGATACAGGAGCCTATCAATTAAGTCAGGAAGATTTTAAATTAAACATTTTTTATACCGAAGGCTCTCCATTAAATTACATCAATCCAGTTGGAGCAGATTTTGGAACAGACTTTAACGGAGAACCCATCCAAGAAACCACATTATTAAGGCTTTTCAATTTAGATCGATTAAACTTTAATAACGATCCACAAGCTAATGGAGATGGTTTTTTCGATTTTGTTCCAGGAATAACTGTAATTCCGCAAAACGGAAAAATTGTTTTTACAACTGTAGAACCTTTTGGACGTTATTTATTCGATATTTTAGATAACGATAACAACCCAACCAATAATCAGTCTGATTACGATTCGGATATCTTTAACCCAAACCAAGAAAAATACGTTTACGATATTCTATACAAGCAAACTAAAACTGCTGCTTTAGACGAAAACGAAAAGAATAAATTTCAAATAAAAGGACGATACAAATCACAAGGAGGAGATGGTATCCCAATTGGTTCGTTTAATGTACCACGAGGCTCTGTAAAGGTTACTGCTGGTGGACGTGTATTAGTAGAAGGTGTGGATTATACTGTAAACTATCAGTTAGGACGTGTGCAGATTTTAGACGAAGCATTAAAAGCATCCAATACTCCAATTCAGGTTTCAACTGAAAATAATTCAATTTTTGGACAACAGACAAAGCGTTTTACAGGATTAAATGTAGAGCATCAATTTAACGAGAATTTCGTTATGGGAGCGACCTATTTAAACCTAAACGAGCGTCCAATCACACAAAAAGCAAATTATAATAGCGAACCTATTAATAATACTATTTTAGGGTTAAACGGAAATTTTTCTACAGAAGTTCCCTTTCTAACACGTTTAGTAAATAAGTTACCAAATATAGATACAGATGTACCATCTAATCTATCTATAAGAGGTGATTTTGCCTATTTATTACCAGGAGCTCCAAAAGGAACTGACTTTAATGGTGAAGCAACCTCGTATATCGATGATTTTGAAGGCACTCAAAATGGCATAGATTTAACCTCTGCACAATCTTGGTTTTTATCAAGCAGACCTGTTGAATTACCAGCTAATATTCCTGGAAGCGATGCGCCAAGTACAGAAAATGGCTATGGTAGAGCATTATTAAACTGGTACAGAATTGATCCTATTTTTTATAGTGGTCAGCGTCCTAGTGGTATTTCAGACGATGATGTTTCTGGCTTATATACTAGTCGAGTATTTATAAACGAGTTATTTCCGCAGCAAGACATTGCACAAGGTCAAACCACTGTTTTAAACACTTTAGATTTAGCCTTTTATCCAAACGAACGAGGTCCTTATAATTTTGATGCAGTAAACACAACAGATAATACAATTAATAACCCTCAAAATACTTGGGCAGGAATTACTAGACAAATCACATCTACAGATTTTGAGCAAGCCAATGTAGAATATATTGAGTTTTGGTTACAAGATCCTTTTCAGGATAATCCAACAAATCAAGGAGGTAAAGTGGTATTTAACCTAGGTAATATTTCTGAAGATGTTATAAAAGATGGTCGTAAATTATACGAAAATGGATTACCACAAGATGGAAATATAGATTTATTGCCTGTAACAACATATAACACAGTAGTCCCTCAAAACCAAGCCTTAATTTATGCATTTGATACTACTGGAGATCAACGTACTAATCAAGATGTTGGATTAGATGGATATAGTGATAAAGACGAAAAAATAAAATTCCCAGATTTTGGCACATTAGACGATCCATCTAACGATAACTACAGTTACTTCCTTAATACAGAAGGTGGTATTTTAGAACGTTATAAAAAATACAATAACAACCAAGGGAACTCTCCAGACACATTTAGTGATACCAATAGAGGCTCTACAACACAACCTGATGTCGAGGACGTGAATAGAGATAACACGATGAATACCATCGATAGTTATTTTCAATATACTTTAGATATAACACCTTCTACTTTAAACGATGATAATCAATTTATTGTTGATTCTAAAACAGCGCTTAGAGTATTACCAAATGGAGAAGAAGCGAATGTTAATTGGTATCAATTTAGAATCCCTGTTAATAGCGAGTCTAGAGAAGCTATTAATGGAATTACAGATTTAAGATCTATTCGTTTTGTAAGATTATTTGTTAGAGATTTTAACGAGCCTACCATTATGCGATTTGGAACTTTAGATTTAGTACGTAGCGATTGGAGACGCTATTTATTAACCTTACAAGACCCTATAATAGATAATAATCCAGACGATGATGGTACAGATTTTTCGGTTGGTGTGGTAAGCACACAAGAAAATGATGGGAATTACGAGTCGCCTCCTGGTGTTGTGCCAGAGCAATTAAATAATAACAACACTATTATAGACCAAAATGAGCAATCACTTGTGGTTAATGTTTGCGATTTAGAGTCTCAAGATGCCAGAGCAGTCTATAAAAATATTAGTGTAGATATGCGACAGTATAAAAAACTACGTATGTTTATTCATGCTGAAGAAGGTAACCAAGTGGATAATCCTCCTTTAGCAGAAAATCAATTGGTTGGTTTTATAAGGCTAGGTAACGATATAAACCAAAATTACTACCAAGTAGAAATTCCATTACAAATTACTGGTGCAGATGGAATAAACGAACTGTGGCCTTCAGCAAACGAAATCAATTTAAATTTAGAGGTACTACAACAATTAAAGGCAAAAGCCATTAGCGATCCTGCAATTGGAGACGGAGTGTCTGCTACATTTTATGATGTGCTAGATAATACTAATTTAAGTGAAAATACGGTTAACGAATTTGCTCCTTACGTTTTAGGACAACATCGTGTAGGTATTAAAGGAAATCCAAACTTTGGAGATATTAGAACCTTAATGGTTGGTGTAAAAAACGCCTTTGCAGAAGAGCGCTGTGCAACACTTTGGTTTAATGAACTCCGTTTGTCGGACTTAGACAACGAAGGTGGTTGGGCAGCTATTTTAAGCGTAGATACCAATTTAGCGGATTTTGCAAATATTAGTGCCTCAGGAAGACAAAGTACAGCAGGTTTTGGTGGAGTGGAGCAAGGTCCACAAGAAAGAAGTAGAGAAGATGTAAAGCAATACGACGTAGTAACTAATATAAATGTTGGGCAATTACTACCAAAAAAATGGGGACTGCAAGTGCCATTTAATTACGGACAAGGTGTTGAGGTTATAACACCAGAGTACGATCAACAGTATAAAGATATAAAATTAGATACGCGATTAGATGCTGCTGAAACAGAAGAAGAAAAAGAGCTAATTAGAGAACAGTCTGAAGAATATACAAAACGTAGAAGCATCAATTTTATTGGTGTGCGTAAAATTAGAACTGGCGAGTCTAAACCACGTTTTTACGACGTAGAAAATTTAACACTTAATTACTCTTACAATAAAATAGAACATAGAGATTTTGAGATTGAACGCTCTGTAGATAAACAAGTACGAGCAGGAATTAATTATGCTTATAATTTTGAGCCTAAAGAAATAGCTCCTTTTAAAGAAAACGATTCATTATTTACAGGAAAATACTGGAAAATTTTAAAAGACTTTAATGTAAATCTAATGCCTGCAAGTTTTACTGTTAATAGTAATGTACAGCGTCAATTTAACAGACAACGTTTTAGAGAAGTAGAATTAGGAGGCAATAATATTGGTCTAGAAGAATTATTTAGACGTAATTACACTTTCGATTTTCAATACAACTTAAATTGGAATCTAACAAAGTCACTACAGTTTAGCTTCTCTGCAGCAAATAATAATATTGTACGTAATTATTTTAAAGACAATATTAGAAATGGAGAGCAAGACCCAACACTAGATGTTTGGGATGGTTTCTTCGACTTTGGAGATCCAAATAGACAATACCAACAACTACAATTAAACTATCAATTGCCTTTAGAGAAGCTACCATTTTTAAATTTCCTACAAGCAACATATTCTTACACAGGAGATTTTCAATGGCAAAAAGGATCGGATTTATTTGGTAATTTAGAAGTAGATGGCC
Organism: Lacinutrix salivirga; assembly: GCF_053604675.1. Taxonomy (NCBI): domain Bacteria; kingdom Pseudomonadati; phylum Bacteroidota; class Flavobacteriia; order Flavobacteriales; family Flavobacteriaceae; genus Lacinutrix; species Lacinutrix salivirga. The sequence continues at coordinate 22,403 of NZ_JBSHNP010000105.1, read as the reverse complement.
AAACCTATGATTTAGGAAACTCCATACAAAACAGTAACGTGCATAATATTAACTCAACTTTAGACATGAATAAGTTGTATAAATATCTTGGCGTTAAAAAAACAAATACTAGACGAAGTGGAGGTAACAAAGTAAGTAGAAATAGTAGAAAAACACCTCCTGGAGGAAAAGAAGAAACTCAACAAGCTAGCAAACCTAAAAATAATATTGGTTCTAAACTAGCAAATGCAGGAATTGGATTATTAACAAGCGTTAAACGTATTCAAGTAAACTACTCAGAAAACAATGGAACATTTCTACCTGGTTACTTACAAACTCCTGGTTTTATTGGTACTTTAAAACCAACAGTGGGTTATACTTTTGGAAGCCAATCAGATATTAGAGATCTAGCAGCAAGAAATGGTTGGTTAACAGTATTCCCAGATTTTAATCAACAATATACATCTGTACAAACCAAACAATTAGATTACACAGCTAATTTAGAGCCATTTCGAGACCTAAAAATAGATTTAGTTGGTAATAGAACGTATTCTGAAAATTATACCGAAAACTACCGAATTAATGATGTTGGTGGTACACTAGAATACGAATCTTTAACACCAAACACCTTTGGGAACTTTAACATTTCAACAATATTATTAAAAACAGCCTTTGGTGCAAGTGACGAAACACGCTCTGATGCTTTTAACGATTTTAGAGATAATAGATTAACTATTGCAAGACGTTTGGCGCAAGAACGAGGTGCAGATGTAAATGATGTAGATGCTGAGGGATTCCCAAAAGGATTTAGTAAAACCAGCCAAGCAGTTTTATTACCTGCTTTTGTTTCGGCTTACACAGGAAGCGATGCTGGTAAATCAAAACTTGGAGCTATAAGGAATTTCCCTGTTCCAAACTGGGATTTAAAATATACTGGTTTAATGAAGTTTAATTGGTTTAAAAAACGCTTTAAACGTTTCTCTTTAACTCATGGTTACCGTTCAAATTATACCATTAACCAATTTAGAACAAATTTAGACTACAATCCAATAGACTATTCAGTAAATTATGATGCACAACCACTAGATAACTTAAATCAAGCAGGTGATTATAAAAACGAAGAACTTTATAGTAATGTAGCGCTTACAGAAATGTTTAGTCCATTAATTCGTATAGATTTTGAAATGAAAAATTCAGTTAAAATCTTAGCAGAAGTTAAAAAAGACAGACTACTATCGTTAAGTTTCGATAATAATTTAATGACCGAAATACAAGGCAATGAGTATATTATTGGATTAGGCTATAGGTTTAAAGACGTAAGAATAAAATCGAAACTCGCAGGTCCAAAAAAGACAATTGTAAGTGATTTAAACATGAAAGCCGATTTATCTTTAAGAGATAATAAAACCATAATTAGATATTTAGATTTAGAAAACAACCAAGTAACATCTGGTCAAACAATTTGGGGAATAAAGTACACTGCAGATTATGCATTTAGTAAAAACCTAACAGGTATTTTTTACTTTGATTATACGTTTTCAGAATACGCAATATCAACAGCTTTTCCGCAAACCACAATTCGTTCTGGTTTAACTTTAAGATATAATTTCGGAAATTAATAGAAATATTATTTTTTTGAATTAAATTTAAACCATAAATAAATTAAATAGTACAAATGAACATACCAGCAGACTTAAAATACACCAAAGACCACGAGTGGATTAAAATTGAAAACGATACCATAACAGTAGGAATAACAGATTTTGCACAAAGCGAATTAGGAGATATTGTATATGTTGAAGTAGAAACTTTAGACGAAACCTTAGATGCCGAAGAAGTTTTTGGTTCTGTAGAAGCCGTAAAAACAGTTTCAGATTTATTTTTGCCTGTTGCAGGTGAGATTATAGCGTTTAATGAAACTCTAGAAGACGAACCTGAAAAAGTAAACACAGACCCTTATGGAGAGGGTTGGATGATTAAAGTTAAAGTGTCTGATGTTAGTGACCTAGAAACTCTAATGTCTGCCGAAGAATACAAAGAGCTTGTTAGCGCTTAAAAAATTAATCCCTTATGGCTGTGTGTTATACACAGTTGTATTAGCTGTTTTAAGCTTAATAAATATAAGTGATAACCTTATAGATATGCAGTCCAATAAGGACAAAGCATATCATGGTTTAGCCTATGCAATTTTAACACTGCTTTGGTTTTTAACTTTTTTTAAAACATTAAAATACCAAAAAGTTAAAGCCATTACTCTTGCAGCTTTATTTGCAGTAGGTTTTGGTATAATTCTTGAGGTATTACAAGGACAACTTACAAGTTATAGATCTCCAGATTTAAAAGATGTTTACGCTAATACTTTTGGAGTGCTACTAGTAACTGTATTAATAGTATTATTATATAGGCCAGAAGTTAAAAATTAACATTCACTTGTTTTTTTGACAAAATATTGGTTATTTTAGCAATCAGGTAAAAACAACACATTATGGAACCAAAGAAAAATCCAAATTCAAACGTAGGGCGTAATAGCTCACTGTATATTGCAGTAGGTTTAGCACTTATGTTATTCTTGTCTTACACAGCAATTAATCATAAAACTTACGATAAAGAAGCTATCGATATAGGTATGATAGATTTAGGTGATGAGTTAGAAGAAGAAATTCCGATTACTCAAACGCCAGAAACACCTCCACCTCCACCACCTCCACCAGCAGCTCCAGAAGTAATAGAAGTTGTAGAAGATGAAGAGGAAGTAGAAGAAACAGTAATAGAATCTACAGAAACTAGTCAGGAAGAAGAAATTGTTGAAGTTGAAGAAGTAGAAGTAGAAGAAATTGAAGAAGATGTTGAAGTTTCTTTTGCCGTTATTGAAAACGTTCCAATTTTCCCTGGATGTGAATCTGGAGATAATAACGCTAAGAAAAAATGTATGTCAACAAAAATTAAGCAATTTGTAACCAAAAAGTTTAACGTTGATTTAGCACAAGACCTAGGTTTAGATAGTGGTAAACAAAAAATTAATGTATTTTTTACTATCGATAAAGATGGTAGTATTACAAACATAAAAACACGTTCGCCGCATCCAAAATTAGATGACGAAGCTAAGCGTATTGTAAATAAATTACCTAAAATGCAACCAGGTAAACAAAGAGGAAAGCCAGTTAAAGTAACTTTCTTTTTACCAATTACTTTCGCAGTAGAGTAGATATAAGCTTACATTTTAATAAAAAATATAAAATCCCGTTACAAATAATGTAACGGGATTTCTTTTTTGGTACGCTTATTGTTAATTCTTCATAATATTAACATTTAAACTATAATTATTATGAAAGACTTAAACAAAAGTCGAAATCTTGTTCGCCAAAACAAGGTTTCAGTAAAAACATCACAAAAGCATGATGTAAATTTACGAAAAAACTCAACGCTCTACTTTCAGGTTGGGTTAATTCTTTGCCTATTATCTGTGTACGCAGCTTTAGAAATGAATTTTAAAGCAGAAACTGCACGTGTTATTAATGAAACTGCTTTCGCAGAAACCGATGCGATTTATGTTGTAAAACCTTTTACAGTAGAACCTGACACAAAGCCTGAGCCTAAAGTTAAAGACAATCCAAAAACAAAAACACAACTGATTGATGAATATGATTTAACCGAAGATACTAATGATTTAGCAAAAGATTTGGATATTGTTACAGAACCAATTAAGCCTGAAAAAAGAGAAGTGTATGATCCAAATAAAGCAGATGATCCTGTAGATGAACCAGAACCAGAATCATATTCTATTTTGGCTGTACATAAAGTACCAGTGTTTCCTGGTTGTGAAAGTGCAGGAAGTAAAAGCGATCAAATTAAATGCATGTCTGATAAAATGGGAAAATTTATCTCTAAAAAATTCGACACTTCCGTTGCAGATGATTTACAAGGAAAACAAAGAATATTTGTGTACTTTAAAATAAATAAACAAGGAGAAATAGAAATTATAAAAACCAGAGCAGCACATAAAGCGCTAGAAAGAGAAGCAAACCGTGTAGTTAATAAGTTTCCTAAAATGAAGCCTGGTTTAGTAAACAATAAGCCTGTAGAGATTTTATACACCATTCCTATTACGTTTCAAGTAGAGTAATTTTATATTAAATTTATAAAAGGCGTTATTAATCAAGTAGTAACGCCTTTTTTTTGTTTTTATAATCCTTCAAATAAATTCAAATTTAGGAGCATTTGTGTAAAAGTATTCGGTATTAATCAAAAAACAGTATCTTTCGGCAGCATAAAAATCTTCAATAGTAACCCAATGAAAAAATTACTTTTATTTGTTTTTTTTCTTATTCAGTATTCAACATATTCACAAACTCAACCGCTTTCTGAAAAGCCTCCAGTTTTTGATACCTGTAAGGATTTAGATATTGCAACGCTTCAAAATTGTTTCAATAATAAAGTATATCAATTACTTTTTGAGAACTTTAAAGTTCCTGAAATAGTTTCGACAGAAAATTACAAAGGTGAAGTTGTTGTTTTATTCGAAGTAAATAAAGAAGGAGAATTTAAAGTTATTTATACAGATGCGTTTTATCCAGAATTAAAAACGGAAGCGCTTAGGACTTTTAGTGAATTTCCGAAAGTAGAACCAGGAACATATAATGGCAATCCTACTTTTAAACGCTATTCTATAGCATTAAAAATTCCGTTAATAGACCAAACCACAGCATTACAGCCTATTACAAGTATCGCACAACAACAAACACAAAATCCAGAGAATGCGCTTACAGCACTAGAGCAAAAAGCAAAAAAAGAGTTTGATAGTGTTACAGCTGCAATAGTGCCTTACACAAATAAAGCATTTAAGAGTGAGCTAAATATCCCTTTTACGCACAGTTACTATTCTAATTTTGAACGTTCAATAAACGTTGTTGGCACTAATAGTCATACAGCATCTAAACCGTTAATGTATAGCGATGTGTCTAATTATTATGATTTTGAAGCAGCTGAAAACAAATTAAAAAAAGAAGCGACTACATGGTTAGGAAGAAAAACTTGGAACGAGCATTTAGCACAAATACAAGGTAAAAACTATTGGTTTACAATAGATCCTATTTTCGATTTACAAGCAGGGAAAGATTCTGAAGCAGAATTTAATACAACTTTTAATAATACAAGAGGAATTTTTATCCAAGGCGGATTGGCAAAGAATTTTAATTTTTCGGCTTCGGTGTATGAAAGCCAAGGACGTTTTGCACAATATTACAACCAATATGCCGAAAGTTTAAAAGCCTTTGGTCCAGATCCTGCCATAATTCCTGGTCGCGGAATTGCCAAACGTTTTAAGAAAGACGCTTACGATTATCCTGTGGCAGAAGGGTATTTATCCTACTCGCCTTTAGATTTTATTAATATACAATTTGGGCATGGGCGTAATTTTATTGGAGATGGTTACAGATCGTTATTAACAAGTGATGTGGCTAGTCCTTATCCTTTTTTAAAATTGAACACCAAATTCTGGAAAATAAAATATACCAATACCTGGTCGTGGCTTAGAGATGTGAGACCAGAAGTGACCGAAGATGGTGCATTTAAAACCAAATATATTGCCAATCATTATTTAAGTTGGAATGTCTCTAAACGATTAAATCTTGGCTTTTTTGAATCTGTTGTTTGGACAAATAGTAACGATAGAGGTTTTGATATTAACTACTTAAACCCAGTTATTTTTTACAGAATGATTGAGTTTGAAACAGGACAAGATGCCGGAAATGCCTTATTAGGACTTTCAGGAAAGTACAAATACAACGATAATATTAATATTTACGGACAGTTTATTTTAGATGAATTTTCTCTAGGTGATATTACTGGAGGTCAAAAAAGCTGGAAAAATAAATATGGTTACCAAATTGGAGCAAAATATTTTAATGCTTTTAAAGTAAAAAACTTAATGTTGCAAGCAGAATATAACCAAGTACGTCCATACACTTATTCTCACAATAGTATAACCTTAAATTACGCACACAATAACCAATCTTTAGCGCATCTTTGGGGAGCAAATTTTAAAGAGTTAGTAATGATTGGTCGTTATAATTACAACAGGTGGTTTGGAGAAGCAAAATTTATTTTTGGAAAAAGAGGTTTCGATTTTAATACAGAAGACGATAGTTTTGCCTATGGAGGCAACGTGTTTACTACCGAAAATGATAGACCATTTGAAACAGGCGTAGAAATAGGACAAGGTATTACTACAAACACAATTAATGCAGAGTTACAAGCAGGTTATTTAATTAATCCTGCTACAAACCTAAAAGGCTTTGTGTACATAGGGTTTAGAGATTTTAATCCTGAAGCTAATAAAGCCAGTTTAGCAAGTAGCAATACTGTGTGGTTTAGTTTAGGTTTGCGAACAGACTTATTTAATTGGTATTTTGATTTGTAAAATTGAAAAGTTTCAGATTATAAAAAGCTTAGAATACAAAAAAAATCTTATAACTATAGGTAATTTAACATTGATTAAGATGAACATTATTCATATTTTAATCAATCATATATAGTTTTATTCACTATAAACAAAAAGCCTGTCTTTTTTACTATAAATTTACTTTTACACTGTATCTTTGCAAAAGCAAAAAACGAGCAATACTAAGATCCTGTTTTGAGTACTACAATTACATCTACACAAAAACACTCTATAATTTCAGATTTTAAAGAAATCACGAAAATGCGTTTAGCATTAAGCGTTGTATTCTCTTCTATAGCAGGTTATTTATTAGGCGCAGAGACAGTACAGTTTTCTACAGTTGTACTATTAGCTTTTGGTGGTTATTTTATGGTTGGAGCATCTAACGCATACAATCAAATTATAGAAAAAGATTTAGATGCTTTAATGCATCGCACAAAAAACCGTCCAATTCCTGCAGGACGAATGTCTGTAACTACAGCGTTTATTATTGCAACTATTTTCACACTTTTAGGGATTGCTATTTTATATAGTATTAACCCTCAAACAGCATTATTTGGAGCGATTTCTATTTTTTTATATACTTGCGTTTATACACCATTAAAAACTAAAACACCTTTATCTGTTTTTGTAGGTGCAATTCCTGGTGCAATCCCGTTTATGCTAGGTTGGGTTGCAGCAACAAACGATTTTGGTATTGAGCCAGGAACCTTATTTGCTATTCAGTTTTTTTGGCAATTTCCTCATTTTTGGGCCATAGGTTGGTTTTTGTTTGAAGACTACAAAAGAGGAGGGTTTTTTATGTTGCCAACAGGTAAGCAAGATAAAGGCACAGCAGTGCAAACTATAATTTATACAGTGTGGACGATATTATTATCTCTAGTACCAGTTTTAGGAATCACTGGTCGATTAGAGCTTTCAATTTTTGCTGCAATACTCGTTTTATTATTAGGGCTTGGTATGCTGTATTTTGCAATACAGTTGTTTAAAAAAATGACCGAAAAAGCGGCCAAACAACTTATGCTATCTAGCGTGTTGTATATTACTTTATTACAAATTGTGTATGTAGCCGATAAATTTATAAGATAATATGGACTTAACTCAAGGAACTTTAAAAGAGAAAACAAACAGATCTAAAAAAATGATGCTTTGGTTTGGTATCGTATCTTTAGTAATGTCGTTTGCAGGATGGACAAGTGCATTTATTGTAAGTAGCAGTAGACCAGACTGGCTAAGCGATTTTAAAATGCCAACCGCATTTTTAATAAGTGTTTTTGTAATTATTTTAAGTAGTATTACTTTTTATATTGCGAATAAAGCAACAAAAAAAGGCAATAGACAGTTGGCAACTGCCATGCTAATTACAACATTTGTATTAGGCGTGTTTTTTATCTTCAATCAAATTTCTGGATTTCAGCAAATAATAGACGATGGATATCATTTTACAGGTCCTACAAGTAATGTAACTATGTCTTACATTTACTTAATAGCAGTTGTACATATTTTACATGTCGTGGTAGGTTTACTATGTTTACTCTACGTAATTTATAATCATTTTAAACAAAAATATGATGCAGAAAATATGCTTGGACTAGAACTAGCAGGCACTTACTGGCACTTCGTAGATTTTCTGTGGTTGTATCTCTTTTTATTTTTGTCTTTTTTTAGATAAATAAAATCATTATTTTTGTGCAATATTTATAATACTAAATAACCAATATGGACACTACAGTTATTACTACTGAAACAGAAGGTAAAACTTGGGCTGGTGGAAATCAGCCACTTAAAGTAAGTTACGGAAAAATGATGATGTGGTTTTTTATCGTTTCCGATGCTTTAACGTTTTCAGGATTTTTAGCTGCTTATGGCTTTTCTAGATTTAAATTTATTGATTCTTGGCCAATTGCAGACGAAGTATTTACTCACTTTCCTTTCTTACATGGTGTAGAAGCACCTATGTATTATGTGGCATTTATGACCTTTGTCTTAATTATGTCTTCTGTGACTATGGTACTTGCCGTAGATGCTGGACACCACATGAATAAGAAAAAGGTAACATGGTACATGTTTTTAACAATTATTGGTGGTATTATATTTGTTGGTTCGCAAGCTTGGGAATGGAATACCTTTATAAAGGGAGAATACGGAGCAGTACAAACTAAAGGTGGAAATATTCTCCAATTTGGTGAGTATAAAACTATAGATGGAGAAGAAAAGTTTAAGCGTGTTGCTGTTGCTGATTTTGCAAAAACAATACCAGACGAGCGTGTACAACACGTAAGAAAAAATGGATTATGGTTTGTTGGAGAAAATGCTTTGCCAGCTTACACTATAAATGAAGTTTACGAAGGTTTAAAAGCAAATAGTAACGTACTAGTAAGAACACAAATAATTAATGACGATGGTCATAAAACAGTACTCTCTAGAGAAGAATCCTTAAAACAAATAAAGGATAATGGTAAACTATTTGTACAAGGAGCAAATCTTCATGTCAATGAATATGGACCTGCACTCTTTGCAGATTTCTTTTTCTTTATAACAGGATTTCATGGATTTCACGTATTTTCTGGTATAGTTATTAATATCATTATATTTTTTAATGTAATTTTAGGAACTTACGAGCGAAGACAAAATTACGAAATGGTTGAAAAAGTAGGATTATATTGGCACTTTGTCGATTTAGTTTGGGTATTCGTATTCACATTTTTCTACTTAGTATAATTAAAAAAATTACCGTTTTCTTTAAAAGAAAATTTAACAACATACAAAATGGCACACGAACATAAATTAGCAATATTTAGAGGACTTCTAAAGTTTAAGTCCAACACTCAAAAAATTTGGGGTGTTTTAATTTTCTTAACTATAGTAACAGCAATTGAAGTTGTTTTAGGTATTATAAAACCAGAATCTTTAAATAGTCATTTTTTAGGAATGAAGTTACTAAACTGGATTTTTATTATACTTACCATAGTAAAAGCCTACTATATTACTTGGGATTTTATGCACATGAGAGACGAAACTAGTGCGTTTCGTAAAATGGTAGTATGGACTGGTATTTTCTTAATTTGTTATTTAATCTTCATTCTTCTACAAGAAGGAGGTTATATTGAAAGTGTATATACAAATGGATACGTTAAGCGAGATTTTTAATTAAAAATATACGTTAAATTATAGAAAAAGGTGGTTTATTTAAACCACCTTTTTTATTTTTGCATCTCTATAAAAGCTATGAAAAATAAAGACATCAAAAAGTATATAGTATTAAGTATATTGTTTGTACTTCCTGTTGTTTTTTTAATCATGCTCTATCCTGCAAAACACAATTATAATACATTAGAAGTTGTTAAAGAGAATGTTTTAGATTTTGAAAATCTAAACTCTAATACTAACTCCCAAATAACACTTAAAAACCATTTGTCTGTTGTCGCTTTTTTTGGAAACAATCCCGAAGAAAATATAATACCAGCTTCCAATTTAAAGGAAATGGTTTACGATAAATTTAAAGGGTTTAAAAAATTTCAGTTACTAGTAGTTACGCCTTTAGAAGCAAAAGAAGAAGCTAAGCGATTAAAGCAAGAATTAGCAAAGTATAGCGAATTAAAGTATTGGCATTTTGTGTATTTAAACGCTAATGATATAAAGCGATTACATAATAGTTTTAGTACAAGAGAGGATTTGGACGCTAACTTCGCAACGCATCAAGTTTATATTATAGATAAAGAATTAAATCAACGTGGACGCCTAGACGATCGCACAAAAATGGAAATAGAAGCAGGCATGTTGGCCTATCCATTAGTAGCCTATAATTGTAACAAAGTAGCTATTTTAAAAAATAAAATGAGTGACGATATGCGTGTGCTATTTCAAGAAGTTAGAGAAAAGCGTAAAGGCAACTTCGATTCTAATTCTCGTAGAGCAAACGATTTAAAAAATAACAACAATGAGTGATAAGAAAACAAATTATTCATATATAGGTATTGCATTTATAATTCTCTTATTCGGAATCATTTTTGTACCAAAAATAGTAGATAGATTAAAGAATAGCGATGTTACTAGAGATGAAAGCAGAAGTGTAACTATTTCAACAAAAGAACACTCTAAAAAAGTTTCAGATTTGTCCTTTTTAGAAATTAATGGAGAACGCAAAAGAGTACCAGAATTTAGTTTTACCAATCAGGATGGAAAAACAGTAACAAACAAAGATTACTTAGGTAAGGTGTATGTTGTAGAATTCTTTTTTACTACCTGTCCTACGATTTGTCCTCGTATGAATAGAAACTTGGTTGACATTCAAAACGAATTTACAAATCATAAAGATTTTGGTGTTGCATCTTTTACAATTATGCCAGAAGTAGATACACCAGAAGTTTTAAAGGCTTATGCCGAAAAATACGAAATAACAAATCCTAATTGGAATTTGTTAACAGGAGATGAACAAGCTATTTTTAAACTTGCCAATGTTGGTTTTAATATTTTTGTTGGTAAAGTAGAAGATGATGATATAGGTTTTGAACACTCAGGAGATTTTGCTTTAATTGATAAAAATGGGTTTATGCGCTCTAGAAAGGATGCATTTGGCAACCCAAAAATATTTTATAAAGGAGTAATTAGTGAGCAAGAAAAACTAGATGAAGATGGTAATGAACAAGAAATCACAATGCTAAAGGAAGATATTGCAAAACTATTGAATGAATAAATAAAAAGCAGCTAGCGTCTCTTTTAAAGAATGTATTTAGAATTACACTGATTAATTTTAAAAAAATTAGTATGTCATTCAGAACGAGGAACGAAGTGAAGAATCTTAAATAATGAATACACCAGAGAACATACAAAACGAGAAAAAATACAATAAATGGATTGTTGCGTTATCTATAATTATCCCTTTAGCAGTAGCAGGACTTTTTGGTATTAAACTTAAAGATTTAGGAATTAATGTAGAACCATTAACCTTTTTACCGCCCATTTACGCTACTATTAATGCAATTACAGCATTAGTTTTAATTATCGCTGTGGTAGCCATAAAAAAAGGAAACCGTAAATTACATGAGCGCTTAATGAAGTTGGCAATTTCACTATCTGTTTGCTTTTTACTCATGTACATTGCGTATCACATGACCAGCGATTCTACTAAATTTGGAGGAGAAGGTACTATTAAATATGTGTATTTCTTTATTTTATTATCACATATATTATTGTCTGTAATTGTAATTCCATTTGTACTAATAACATACGTAAGAGCCATTAGTAATAATTTCGAAAGACATAAACGTATTGCTAAAATAACTTTTCCGTTGTGGTTATATGTAGCAATAACAGGTGTTATTGTATATTTAATGATTTCGCCTTATTATGTATAATGTCTGTTCGAGCGCAGTCGAAAACTGTTTAGTATGAAAAACAAATTATTTTTATTGCTTTTCTCACTCTTTTCTTTTTTAAGAGCAAACGCGCAATGCGCAATGTGTAGAGCAGTTTTAGAAAACGAAGTCGACCAAACAGCTGCAAAGGGTATTAACGATGGTATAATTTATCTTATGTCTGTGCCATATATTTTGGTTGGTATTATTGGCTTTGTGATTTATAAAAAGTTTTCCAAAAAAACCAACTAAGTATTTTTTAACATTTTATTAATACAATTGGTGTAACAAAATGGGTCCTTTGTAGTCTAATGGTTATTATGTGTACTCATAATGCAAAAAACCACCAACAATGTTAAAAATAGAAAAACTACACAAATCCTACCCTATAGGAGATTCTAGTTTACATGTATTAAAAGGAATTGATCTGTCTGTAGAAGCTGGCGAGATGGTAGCGATAATGGGTTCTTCAGGATCAGGAAAATCAACCTTACTTAATATTATAGGAATGCTAGACGAAGCAGACGAAGGCAATTATATTTTAGATAATGTTCCTATTAAAAATTTAACCGAAAAAAAAGCAGCTATTTATAGAAACAAATTTTTAGGTTTCATCTTCCAATCCTTCAATTTAATAAACTATAAAAACGCTTTAGATAACGTTGCTTTACCATTATACTACCAAGGTTTAAAACGTAAAGAGCGTGTAGAAAAAGGATTATTTCATTTAGAAAAAGTAGGATTAAGAGACTGGGCAAACCATTTACCAAACGAATTGTCTGGTGGACAAAAACAACGTGTTGCCATTGCAAGAGCATTAGCAGCAAATCCAAAATTATTATTAGCAGATGAGCCAACAGGAGCTTTAGACACTAAAACGTCGCACGAGATAATGGAGTTTATTCAATCCTTAAACGATGAAGGTAAAACCATTTTAATGGTAACGCACGAAGAGGATATTGCAAGTATGTGTAAACGTATTGTAAGACTTAAAGATGGTGTTATTATGGAAGATGCATTTGTAGAACAAGTAAGAGCCTCTAAGTATGTTTGATAGAGACCTCTGGCGCGAAATATTTCAAAGTATTAATATGAATAAAACCAGAACATTACTTTCTGGTTTTACAGTAACCTTTGCGATTTTATTATTTGCCTTACTTTTTGGGATGACTAATGGGTTGCTAAACACCTTTGATTCTGCTTTTGTAGATGATGCCAAGAATTCTATTTTTATTAATTCAGGAAGAACTTCAAAAGCCAGTAATGGTTTACAAGCAGGACGACAAATTCAATTTGAAAATAAAGATCAGAAATGGATTGAAGAAGAATTTGGCGATAAAGTACAATATATTACCTCAAGAATCTATTTAAATGTTGTTGCAACTTTTAGAAACGAAAAAAGCAATTATAGTGTTCGTGCGGTAAATCCAGACCATCAGTTTTTAGAAAATACATTAGTAACTTATGGACGCTACATTAACCAATCAGACATTTTAAACAAAACTAAGGTTGTTGTTATTGGTCGTTTAGTAGAAGAAGATTTGTTTTTAAAAACTACAGCAATAGGTAAATATATAAACCTTAATGGCATTCAATATAAAGTAGTAGGTGTTTTTAGTGACGATGGAGGCGATAATGAAGAACGCTTAATTTATATGCCAGTGAGTACAGCACAACAAATTTATGGTAATAACGACCATGTAGATCAAATAAACCTGACCTACAATCCAAAAATGGGTTTTGATGAAGCTATTGGTTTTAGTAATGTACTTACCAAAAAATTAAAAGACCGTTTTATGGTCTCTCAAAACGATCAACGCGCTATTCGTGTTCGAAATTTGGCAAACGAATCTAAAGCAGTTGGGCAAATGACATTTATTTTAGGCATACTTGTTTTAGTTATTGGATTTGGAACTCTAATAGCAGGTATTGTTGGGATTAGTAACATTATGATTTTTATTGTAAAAGAACGTACAAAAGAAATTGGAATCCGTAAAGCACTTGGAGCTGCTCCAAAATCCATAGTATTAATTATTCTTTTAGAATCTATTTTAATAACAATTATAGCTGGATTTCTTGGCTTATTATTAGGTATGGGAATTTTAGAATTAATAGGACCAAGTTTAGAAAAATACTTTATAAAAGACCCTTATGTAAGTTTAAATTTAGTAATTGGAGCAACTATAACTCTTATTATTGCAGGAGGATTAGCAGGCTATTTGCCAGCAAAAAAAGCATCGAGAATTAAACCAATTGTAGCACTTAGAGATGATTAGATTTTTATTAGAAAGAGATACGTGGCAAGAGGTTTACGATAGTTTAACAAAAAACAAACTTCGTACTGCACTAACTATGGTTGGTGTTTGGTGGGGAATTTTATTGCTTATTGCTCTATTAGGTTCTGCTCGTGGTATAGAAAATTCTTTTAACCGTTTGTTTGGAGATTTTGCAACCAATAGTGTTTTTGTTTGGGCGCAAAGTACTAGCAAACCGTTTAAAGGTTTCCAAGAAGGCAGACAAGTACAGCTTAAAATAAGCGATGCAAAAAAAATTGAAGAAAATGTAGATGGAATTGAGTTTGTGGTGCCAAGAAACAGAAACCAAGCATTAGTTATTCATAAGTTTCTGTCCGGAAATTTTAGTGTTAGTGGAGATTACCCTTTGTTAGATCAAGTACAGAAAAAGAAAATGATTAAAGGGCGTTTTATTAATCAAACAGATATAGACGAAAACCGAAAAGTCGTTGCCATTTCAGAAGAAATATACAAGCAACTCTTTGAGAAAGATGCTGAAATGATTGGAGAATATATTCAATTAAACGGTATGAATTTTAAAGTAGTTGGTATGTTTGAAACAGGAGGAGACATGGGTCCATCAGACGATATGAATATTCCGTTTACTACTTTCCAACAAATCTATAATATGGGAGAAAATATAGGATGGATGATGATTACAGGAAAGCCAGAGTACGATATTTCTCAAATCGAATCAGACGCCAAACTAATTTTAAGAAACTTAAATAAAGTACACCCAGAAGATAATCGTGCCTTTGGTAGTTTTAACCTTGGTAAAGAGTTTGCAAAAATCACAGGATTTTTAACAGGTATGCAAACACTAACCTGGTTTGTGGGTATTGCAACATTGTTTGCTGGTGTATTTGCTATTGGTAATATTTTACTTATTACAGTGAGAGAACGTACAAAAGAAATAGGAGTTCGTCGTGCACTTGGAGCAACACCTTTTGAAATAAAACGACAAGTAATATTAGAGGCTGTCTTTATAACTTTAATAGCAGGTTTGTTAGGTATTATAAGTGGAGGCTTATTACTAATGTTTGCAGACGCACAGGTTGGCCAAGGTCCAGATGCTGTTTTAGTAAACGCCTCTGTATCTATTACAGTAGTGTTTATTGCATTAGCTATACTAATAATCTTAGGGACATTAATAGGTTTAATACCAGCATTTAAAGCAACAAGTATTAAACCAATAGACGCTTTAAGAGAAGAATAAATCAATCAAAAAAAAAAATTATAACTAAACCAAAGAGTAAATCAAAATCAAAATGAAAAAAGCATTAAAAATTATAGTAGGATTAGGACTGCTCGTAGCACTTTTATTTGTGCTGAAGTATTTTAAAGATTCTAATTCAAAATCTGTAGAAGATTTTAAAACTGCAACTCCATTTTACACTTCAATAAACACAAAAACTGTGGCAACAGGGAAATTAAACCCAGAAGAAGAAGTAGAGTTAAAGCCTCAAATTTCTGGTATTATAGATAAGATTTTAGTAGAAGAAGGAGATATTGTTAAAAAAGGAGATCTTATTGCAAAAATTAGAGTTGTGCCAAACGAGCAAAGTCTAGTAGGAGCTAATGGTCAAATTTCTTCAGCAAAATTAGCCTATAACAATGCTAA
Organism: Lacinutrix salivirga; assembly: GCF_053604675.1. Classification (NCBI taxonomy): domain Bacteria; kingdom Pseudomonadati; phylum Bacteroidota; class Flavobacteriia; order Flavobacteriales; family Flavobacteriaceae; genus Lacinutrix; species Lacinutrix salivirga. The sequence continues at coordinate 6,713 of NZ_JBSHNP010000105.1, read as the reverse complement.
AACCTTATACGATAGAAATAAAACGTTATTTGAAAAAGGAGTAATTTCTAAACAAGATTTCGAAAATAGCGAGTTGTCTATGAATCAGGCAAACGAAACACTACGTCAAGCTCAAAATAATTACCAAATTATAAAAAGAGGATCGCTTTCTGGAGGTGGTTCTGCCAATACAAATATTACGGCTCAAATTCCAGGAACCATATTAGAAATTCCTGTAAGAGAAGGGGATCAAGTTATTGAAAGCAATAATTTTAATGCAGGAACCACAATCGCTTTTATTGCAGACATGAGCAAAATGATTTTTGAAGGCAAAGTAGATGAGGCAGAAGTAGGTAAGTTAGAAGAAGGAAAAGACATTAAAGTTATTTTAGGAGCCATTGGCGAAAAAGAATTTCCAGCAAAATTAACATTCGTAGCACCTAAAGGAAAAGAAGAAAATGGCGCTGTACAATTTACAATTAAAGCAGATGTAGAAGTAGAGCAATCTACTAAAATTAGAGCAGGTTATAGCGCAAATGCCGAGATTGAAATGGAAGCGAAAGATAGCGTTATGGTTATTAAAGAATCTTTACTTCAATTTAATAGAATTACAGAAAAGCCATTTGTGGAAGTGGAAAAAGAGGATGGTAAATTCGAAAAAATTAATGTAGAATTAGGCCTTTCAGATGGAATAAATGTAGAAATTACTGAAGGTGTAAAAGAAGGAGATAAAATCAAGGTTTGGAATAAAGCCTCAAAAGAAGATAACGATGATGAAGATTAATAAAAACCATATACTAATTCTACTATGCGCTTTTAGTGTTAGTATTTTCGCACAAGACAAAAAATGGACATTACAAGAAGCTGTAAACCATGCGCTAGAAAATAATATTTCTGTGCAACAAGCACAAAATACATTATTATTAAATGAGCAAGATATAAAAGCAGCAAAAGGGCAATTTTTACCTTCTGTTAATGGTAATATAAATCATTCATTATCATTAGGGAATAGAGAGCTTTTTCCAGGTCAGTTTGTAGATAGAACAGACAACAGTACAGGTGTAAATATAGGAGCAAACCAAACAATTTTTAATGGCTTTAGGTTAACAAATTTATACAAGCAGTCGCAATTAAATTTAGAAACCAATCAATTAGAATTAAACAGAATTAAAGATGATATTTCTTTAAATGTTGTAAACGCATATCTTAATATTCTATTTAATAAAGAAAATTTAGCAACAGCTCAAGCACAATATAAATTTTCGCAAACACAGTTAAGTCGTGTTAAAGAGCTAGTTGATGCAGGCGTACAACCAAGGGCAAATATTTACGATGCGGAAGCTACTTTAAGTAGAGATTTACAAAGTGTAACAATAGCAGAAAACAATTATGACTTAGCATTGTTAACGCTATCTCAATTATTACAAGTGCCTTTTCAAGGCTTTGATGTTGCAGTAATCGAGGTGGATAATCCATCGTCAACATTGCTTTACGATGATATTGCACCAATTCTCAATTATGCTTTTGAAAATAGATACGAGGTAAAAGTTGCTGAAAAAAATATTGAAAGTGCAGAGCTTGGAACAGAAATTTCTAAAAGTGGATTTTTACCAACAGTTAGCGCAAGCTACGGTTTTGGTTCTAACGTATTTTTCACAAATTTAGTAGATACAGAAGCTTCTTTTTTCGACCAATTAAATAACCAAAAAGGGCATCGTTTTGGATTAAATATTGGCATTCCAATATTTTCACAATATCAGAATAAAACGGCAGTAGCAAAATCTAAAATCCAAGAGGAGAATGCGAAGCTAGGTTTAGAGCAAACAAAACTAAATTTAGAAGCAAACATACAGCGTGCATTTACAGATGCTAAAGCAGCATTTAGAGCTTACGAAGCAGCAAAATCTTCTTTAACAGCGCAGCAATTGGCTTTCGATAATTCTAAAGAGCGTTACGATATTGGCGCTATGAATGCATTTGATTTAGAACAAGCAAGAATACAACTTGTTAATGCAGAAGCATCTCTAATTAACGCAAAATATGATTTTGTATTTAAAACAAAAGTTTTAGATTTTTATTTAGGTAAACCAATTACAGAATAACTTGGCTTATATTTTAAATATAGAAACTTCAACAACAAACTGTTCAGTCTCACTGTCTAAAGATGGAGAGACTTTGTATTTAAAAGAAGATTATAGCAATAATTATTCTCATGCAGAGCGTTTACACGTTTTTATAAATGAAGTGTTAGAGAAGTCTAAAATAAAACCTGAAGACTTAAGTGCAATTGCAGTAAGTAAAGGACCAGGATCTTATACTGGCTTGCGCATAGGTGTTTCGGCTGCAAAAGGATTAAGTTATGCTTTAAATATTCCTTTAATTTCTATTTCAACATTAAAAGCTTTAGCGAGTCAAGTCGAAGTTGAACAAGGGTTAATAATTCCTATGCTAGACGCAAGACGTATGGAAGTGTATTCGGCTATTTTTTCTTCAGAATTAAAAGAAATAAGAACTATAGAAGCACAAATTTTAGATTCGCAATCTTTTAAAGAAGAGTTATCTAATGGTCTAGTTTACTTTATAGGCAATGGCGTAGAAAAAACAAAAACCATTATAAAGCATGAAAATGCAGTTTTTGTTGAAGGAAAACTACCTTCAGCACACCAAATGAGTACGTTGGCCTTCGAAAAATATAAAAAAAGCGACACCGAAGATGTCGCTTATTTTGAGCCTTATTATTTAAAAGATTTTGTGGCATTAAAGCCAAAAACAAAAGTAAATAATTAGTTTTCTTTATGTATTTCTACTTGATGTGGGTAAGGAATTTCTATTCCTGCAGCATCTAATGCTTCTTTGGTCTGCTCGGTAACGTCAAAATAAACAGTCCAGTAATCTTCAGTATTACACCAAGGTCTTACAGCAAAATTAATAGAGCTATCGGCTAATTCCATAACGTTTACTGTTGGAGCAGGATCATTTAATACCTTTGGGTGAGAAGTTAACACATTCATTAATACCTCTTTTGTAGTTTTAATATCAGAGTCGTAACCTACACCATATACTAAATCAACTCGTCTTGTCCCTTCAGTAGAATAATTAATTATGTTACCATTAGATAAGGCTCCATTTGGTATAATTATTTCTCTATTTGATAAGCCAACCAATTTAGTAGTAAATATCTCTATTTCTTTAACTACGCCAATTTCGCCTTGAGCTTCTATTAAATCTCCTACTTTTATAGGTTTAAAAATCATAAGTAAAACGCCTCCAGCAAAATTTCCTAAAGACCCTTGTAAAGCTAAGCCAACAGCTAAACCTGCTGCAGCTAAAATAGCAGCAAACGAAGTAGTTTCTACACCAAGATTAGCTAAAATGGCTAATATTAAAAGTATTTTTAAAATCCATCCAACAAGATTTATTAGAAATTTTTGAAGACTAATATCAAAACCTCTTTTTGTCATTACATTTCTAGTCGTTTTTATGAGTTTTTTAATTACCCACGAACCTACTATCCATATAACAATTGCTCCTAAAATCTTAATGCCATATTCAGAAGCTAAAATAATTCCTTTGTCAATCCACTTTTCCATAGTTTTAAATTTATATTAATGTTATGTAATTCTACAACAAAAATGTTTTTTCTATATCAAATAAAAAAAAATGTTGTAAAATTATCTTTGTATGACTTATAAACTAGACAAACAGTACTGTTTTGTAAGTATTAACAGAAAATCAAAAACAATTATAGATATCAATTTTATCAAAATCATTTCAAAATTAAAAATTATGATAAGCTTTATATCTATTGTTATGTATTAAAATTAACGCGTTAAAACACAAAACTATTAAAAGCTAAATTCTGATTAGCTTTTAAATACGTATTTAATAACTTTTTGTTCTAACATAAGATTGCTTTTAGTCTTTAAATTTAATATGTTAAAAAGAGGTTTTATGAGTATATAAACTTAAGTTTTTAACATATATTTAGTATAATTGTAAACTATTTAATCCATTATTATGAAACGATTATTACTCTTTATACTCTTATTTTCATTCTTTTATAGTTTTTCGCAAGATATTTTAATGCAAGATGGTACAGTAAATAACTGTGGTGGAACTTTTTACGACACAGGAGGATCTGCAAATAGCTATTCTAATGATGAAGATTTTACAATAACTATTTGTCCTGATGGACCAGATCAAACTATACAATTAGTATTCAATTCATTTAGCACTGCATTATTAGATAATTTAACTATTTACGATGGTGATGATACTACAGGAACCGTTATAGGAACTTACTTTGGTAGTACGTCGCCACCAGGTACAGTAACCGCAACTAACCCTTCAGGTTGTATTACAATTAATTTTGTAAGTAATGCCACTAATACTGGTCCAGGTTGGGAGGCAGAAATAAATTGCTTGCAAGCTTGCCAAACTATTACGCCAGCTATAGATAGTACAAATCCAATGGCAAATGGAGCAGGAGTGGTTGAGGTTGGAGCTGGTGTGTCTGTAGATTTTAATGGAAGTGCTACTTTTTCTGAGGACGACACAGGAGCAACATACAATTGGGATTTTGGAGACGGAACAAATGGAGTAGGAGCGTCTGTTTCTCATACATTTACAAATGCAGGAACATACACTGTAACCTTCTCGGTAACAGATGCTAATCCTACAGGTTGTACACAAACAACAACTATAGATGTTGTTGTATTAAGTCCCTATATTCAAGTAGATCAAACCACTTATACTACTGAACAATTAATTACTGATGTTTTAATAGATAGTCCCTGTGCAGCAGTATCAAATATTGTAGGCGTAACAGGTACAAATTATGGGAGTTCTAACGGAATAGGTTATTTTTCTGGAAGTAATGGTGCATTCCCTTTTGATAGTGGATTAATATTGTGTTCTGGAGATGCTAATGCTGCAGAAGGGCCTGAGTCAGGAACCCAAAGTAACGGTAATAACGCTTGGGTTGGTGATGCAGACTTAGAAAATGCTATACCTGGTTTAAATATTAGTGGTACTACAAATGCATCATACATTGAGTTTGATTTTGTGCCTATTGCAAGTAGTATAAGTTTCGAATTTATTTTTGCTTCTGAAGAGTATGGTACTTTTCAATGTACGTTTACAGATGCTTTCGCATTTTTATTAACAGATCAAACCACTGGTATAACAACTAATTTAGCAATAGTTCCAGGAACAACAGATGTTGTTTCTGTACTCAATGTTAGAGATAATGCTTATAATGCTGGTTGTGCATCTGCAAATGTCACTTTTTTTGATGAGTATTATGGTTTTGGAGGTGCAGATCCTGATTCAAGTCCAACAAATTATTTAGGAAGGACTGTACCAATGACAGCCTTTTCAAATGTAACTCCTAACAACCCATATTCTATTAAACTAGTAGTTGCCGATGATGCAAATAATGGTTCTGATACTGCATATGATGCAGCTGTATTTTTAGGAGCAGGTACATTTAGTCTTGGAGGTGATTTAGGAGATGATATTACTATTGCAGCAGGTAATGCTGTGTGTCAAGGTAATCCTATTGTATTAGATACTAATGTGCCTGGAGCAACACACACTTGGTACCAAGATGGTGTTGAAATTCCTGGAGAAACAGGTCCTGTAATTAATGTTAATGATGCAGGAGTATATAGTGTTGATATTGTGTTTTCTGCCACTTGCCAAGCTAGTCCAGATCCTATTACTATTGAGTTTATTCCAGGTCCTACTGCCAATCCTGCACTAAATTTAACCTCATGTGATTCTGGTGCTGGAGCAATTTTTGATTTAACCGAAAATGATGATGATGTATTAGGCACACAATCTTCCACAGACTTCACAATAATATATTACGAAAGTCAAATGGATTTAGATAATGATAATCCAATTGCAGATCCAGAAAACTATGCTGGTACAAATGGAGGATTGCCAATTTTTGCTCAAATTGAAGATGCTTTAACTCAGTCTTGTTCTTCTTCAACAACTTTTACATTAACTTCTTTTAGTAATATTATTAACCCAGTTACAAACATTACAGAATGTGATACTTTGCCTAATGATACTATGGCAGAGTTTAATTTGGAAGCTCAAACACCAATTATTTTAGGGACTCAATCTAATACAGATTACATAGTAACTTATCATAATACTTTAGCTGACGCAACTGCAGATACTGGAGCTTTATCTAGTCCTCATATTGGTGCAGATGGAGATCAAATTTTTATACGTATAGAAGCAACATCAGATTCAACCTGTTTTACAGTAAGTCAATTACCAGAAGAATCATTTTTTCTTGAAGTTACACCAAGAGAAAATTCCACCTTCACCATGACATCAAGTTGTGTAGGCGGCACAGTAGATGCAGGTTCGGTAGTCACGCCAGGCGGCAGTTTTGATTTCAGCACACCAGTAACCGATGGCGCATTAATAGATATGGCCACAGGCGAAGTGACAATGGGAACACCAAGTGCGACCTATCTAGTAGAATACACAACAAATGGTGCCTGTCCAACCACTACAGCATTTAGTTTAACCCTACTACCAAGCGAAGACTCAAGTTTTAGTTACACACCAAATTGCGAAGGCGGTTTAGTCACCACAGAAGCCACACCAGGCGGAACATATATTTGGACAGCACCAGCACCAACCGATGGCGCACTATTAGATAGCGCAACAGGCGCAATCACCTCAGGTATTCCAGGTGCAACCTACTCAGT
>NZ_JBSHNP010000104.1:0-221 GCF_053604675.1 Lacinutrix salivirga | reverse complement strand
TGAATGACATTGTAACATATAACGCTATTTATGGTAAGTTTTGTCATTCAGAGCGCAGCGAAGAATATTAAAAATTAATATTAATGAGATTCTTCAGTCATACTTCCTTCTGAATGACATTGTAACATATAACGCTATTTATGGTAAGTTTTGTCATTCAGAGTGCAACGAAGAATATTAAAAATTAATATTGATGAGATTCTTCAGTCATACTTCCTTCT
>NZ_JBSHNP010000103.1:0-260612 GCF_053604675.1 Lacinutrix salivirga | reverse complement strand
CCCACCACAAGATGAGATTTCTTTAAAGGGTCGTGGGAGATTACCACGTTGATAGGCTATAGGTGTAAAGGCAGTAATGTCATAGCCAAGTAGTACTAATAACCCATAGGCTTATTGTACGCCTGTTTTTTTAAAAGTTAATTACAAATTTTCATGAATCATTTTTTCAATATGTTATTATACGGTAAAGTAGGTAAAACTACATACACCGAAAGATTTAAGGTGATTACAGCGATGGGGCTCACCTCTTACCATTCCGAACAGAGAAGTTAAGCCCATTAGCGCCGATGGTACTACATTCGTGGGAGAGTAGGTCGTCGCCTTTTTTAGAGAATCCTCAACAGTTATTTGTTGAGGATTTTTTTTGTTTATAATATTTTGTAATGGGATTATTTATAGAACATGTTAGTTTTTTTATTATTTAAAAACTATGTATATTATTAATAAATTTGGTACTTTTATTGGATATGAATAATTTAATTAAGTCGGTAATTAATACATTAAAAAAAACAAATCTGGTTTTATATAATATCAGTGAGGAAGACTATGTAAATAATTCTGTTCCTCCATATTACTCTAGTATTGGGTCCCATATAAGACATATATTTGATTTTTATAATTGTATTATTGATAGTGAAGATAATGTAATAGACTTAACTTTAAGAAGGAGGAATTTAGAGGTTGAGTTAAGCGTCTCTAAAGCTATAGAACAACTAAATACTCTAATCAGAGCTTTAGAAAGCTTAAATTCTAAATTAAATGAAACTATTTTAGTTATTGATGATTTGGGTTTAGGAAAAATAACTATAGAATATAACTATAGCTCCTTATTGGCACAATCTAATAGTCATACAATACATCACTACGCGATTATAAATTATATACTTGATCATTTAAAGATTGAAATTGAAGATTCGGAATTTGGCTTAAACCCAACTACGCCTAAAATTTTGAATTAGTTATTATGTTTTTTAAACATACTATCTAAAATTGTATTTATTCCTTTGAACCCCATAAATATTGCTCCTGCACATAGAATTAATGCTAATATTATTAATGGAATATATAAGGGCTTGTCTTGGTTGCTAAATGCAACATATAACAATGTTGGTCCAATAAACATTAATAATAAACTAATCCCCATTTTTTTTAAACCACTATATAATACTTCTTTATCTGTTTTCATAATTAAAATTTTTGATAGATTCTCTTACACTACCATATTTATTCAATAATTTTAGAGCTTCTTGATAAGATATTTTTAATTCTGAAGTAATCATTTTTGCTCCTCGATCTACTAATTTATCATTACTGAGTTGCATGTCTACCATTTTATTTCCTTTTATATGTCCTAATTGAATCATTGTAGTAGTAGTTATCATATTTAAAACGAGCTTTTGTGCAGTACCAGCTTTCATTCTAGAACTTCCTGTAACAAATTCTGGCCCCACTATAACTTCGATCGGATATTGAGCTGTTAATGCTAATGGACTATTTTTATTTGAAGTTATACATCCTGTTATAATATTGTTTTGATTACAAATTTCTAATGCAGTTATAACATAAGGTGTAGTACCTGATGCAGCAATACCAATTACAATATCATTACTATTAACTTTATATGCTTGTAAATCTTTCCAGCCTTGAGTTTTAGAGTCTTCGGCAAATTCTACAGCTTTGCGAATTGCGGTATCACCTCCTGCAATTAAACCTATGACTAAATCATGAGAAACTCCAAAAGTTGGAGGACATTCTGAAGCATCTAAAATACCTAAACGACCACTAGTTCCTGCGCCTATATAGAACAATCTTCCACCATTTTTTAGTTTTAAAACTACTTGTTTAACAAGAGCTTCTATTTGTGGAAGTGCTTTTTTTACAGCATTTGGAATTGTTTGATCTTCCTTATTGATGTTATTTAATAACTCAGGAATACTCATGTTTTCTAAGTTATTATAATTTGAATCCTTTTCTGTGATTTTAGTAAAGTCCATTTTTTAAAGTTACAATTTTGTTTGCGTTAGTGATAGTAGTGGCATCCTTTTTTGCAAAAAAAGATATAACGGATAGCACGACTCTTATAATTTTTTTTAATTATAAGAGTAACGCCCAAATTATTCTACGATATAAATTGTTTCGAAAGCTTGTGATACTCTAAAGTATCCTAAGGGAAAATTGTTTGGATTTGTTTGGTTTACACAATTGCCTCTTACTGTTGCTGGTTGCGTTTCGAATGGTCCTCCTGAATTATCACCAGATTGTTGCAAAAGGATAAACATATACTCGTAAAAACGTTCGGAAACACCATAGTTTCGTATTATTAATTCATCTCCTGTTTCTAGATCTTCTTCTGAAAAAAATGCAAAAATTTGATTTCCATTTGTAAACTCGTCATCGTAAACTTCTAAATTAGGTATAGCTGCGATATCTGTTACAAATTCATAAAAATAATAATTATCCTCATCAACTGGATCTGTGTAAAACGCTTTAATTTCAATGTCTTCTCCTGTGAATCCTCCTTCGTTGTTTTGTTCTATATAATCTATTGGAGTTACTGTTTGCATGGTTTCTGATGCAGTGTATATTTCTTCGTTATAATTGATAGTTAATGTATAAGTTTGATTTATTTCTGGTAGAAAACTTGTATTTATATAAATACCAGTGTTACCTTCTTCTGTAAATGTGAATGTGTTATTATTCCCATCTGTAACTGTTACTATTGCATTGTTTGCTGGAGGCACACTCTCGTTAAAATATGGCGCAGACTCGGTTAATTTTATTTGTTGAGTGTTTCCATTGGTGCCTTCAAACCAATTTATTGAGGCTTCTATAACGAGTTTAGGCGTTGCTGTTGGTAAATCTACTTCGATTACATCTTCGCAAGAAAAAATTAAAAAGCTACATACGATTGCTATAAATAGTTTTTTCATAATTAAAATTTAAAGTTATAGGTTACTGATGGAACGATGCCAAAAATAGAAAGTCTTGTGGCTTCGTTAGTACCTGTCATTCTATTTTCTCCAAAGCTTATAAATGCTGCATTTCTTCGGTTATATAAATTATAAATTCCGAAAGTCCAATTCCCTTTTATACCTTCTTTTTTATTTGGATTTGGTGTGTAATTTGCAGAAATGTCTAGGCGATGATAGCTAGGAAGTCTTACAGCATTTCGATCACTAAAACTCGGAATACTTATTCCGTTATATACGTATTGGCCATTTGGATACGTTGTGGGTTGCCCTGTTTGAAACAAAAAATTTGTATTAAACGTCCATTTAGAATTTAAGTCGTAACTTCCTGTAATGGATATGTCGTGTGTTTTATCGTAGGCTGTGTTATACCAATTACCTTTGTTTATACCAGTTTCTAACGCAGTTCTGCCAGGAGTTCTCTGTTCGGACTTACTAATTGTATATGCAAACCAGCCTTTAAATTTACCTTCGTTTTTTTTAATTAAAAACTCTAATCCATACGCCCTTGCTTCTCCATTTAATATAATTTGTTCTATTGCGTTATTGGCAATTAAATCTGCTCCATCTACATAATCAATTCTATTTTTTATGGTTTTATAATAGCTTTCAATTTCTAAAGAATATGTATTATTACTGAAATTTCTGAAGTAACCAATTGCAAATTGATCTAATAATTGGGGTTTTACATATTTACCACTAGGTGTCCAAATATCTAAAGGTGTTGGCGATGTTGTGTTGGATAATAGATGTAAATACTGTGCCATTTTGTTATAGCTTGCTTTAACTGAGGATTTTGAATTTAGTTGATAGGCTAAAGAAAAGCGAGGCTCGAGATTTAAAAATGCTTTTTCAGTTTTACTTCTGCTTAGGGAACGACTACCAATTGGATCTGCTTTTTCGTAAACCTGAAGCTCTTGGTTAAACACAATAGGATTATCATTTTCATAGACATTTAATTGGTTTTGGCCTAAGCGTAAAAACGAACTTAATCGCAGACCATAGGAGAGTCTTAAATTATCTGAAATTTTATGTTCGGTATCAATATATATTGCGTTTTCAAAAGCATACTTATCGGTTAGTTTAAAATAATTAATTCCAGAATTTGATGTGCTTGGTTCAATCTCGCCAGGATTAAATTTATGATAAATACTATTTAATCCATATTGCAATTTTATTTTATCGTTTAGGTAGTGTTTTAAATCGTATTTAAAGTTGAAATTTTGAATACCAGAATTCCAGTTAAATTCTACAAAATTTAAATTTAAGCCATAGTAATAATCCGAGTAGATTAATGATAGGTTTGAAAATAATTTATCCGAAAACAAATGATTCCATCTAAAATTTAATACAGTGTTTCCATACACGTTTTCGAAACTTTCCTGAATTTTAAATAAATCTCTACCAAAGTAACCAGAGAGATAAATATTATTTCGGTCATTCAATTTATAGCTTAATTTGGTATTTAAATCGTAGAAATACGCTTTATTATCGATGTCGAAAAGTGGAAGGAATAAATGTGCATACGATGTTCTTCCGCCTAAAAGAAAAGATCCTTTTTCTTTTTTTAATGGACCTTCTACTAACAATCTACTAGATACAATACCAATTCCTCCATTAACATGAAACTCTTTATTGTTTCCTTCTTTTTGATAAATATCTAATACAGACGATACACGACCTCCATAACGAGAGGGAATTCCGCCTTTATAAAGCCTTAAGTCTTTAATGGCATCTGGGTTAAACACTGAGAAAAAACCAAATAAATGCGACGAGTTATAGATTGTAGCTTCATCCAAAAGAATTAAATTCTGGTCTGCTGCTCCACCACGAACATTAAAGCCAGAAGAGCCTTCTCCTGCATTGGTTACACCAGGAAGTAAGGTTATGGCTTTAATAACATCAGCTTCGCCTAAAACAACAGGAATATCTTTTATAGTGGACGCTTTTAATACGTTAACACTCATTTGAGGTTGCCTAATATTTAGTTTTTCTATGTTCTGAGTGATAATAACTTCGTCTAAACTTTCTAAAGATTCTGTTAAGCTAAAATCTTTTTTTAAGCTTTCGCTAAGCTCTATGCTTTCAGAAAAATCATTAAAACCAATATAACTAATTACTACATTATAGGTTCCTTTTGGAAGTGTTATAGAATAAAAACCATACTCATTGGTTATGGTTCCTGTTTTTAATTCAGGAATTAAAATATTAACGCCAATTAAGGTTTCGTTACTTTTGGCCTCAGAAATGGTTCCACTTAAGGTTACTTTTTCTTGAGAAAAGGAAGTAATACTAGTACATAAAATACTTAATATTAATAGGAATACAAATCTATTCATGCAGTTGATTTATAGAATAAAAATATAAAAAAAGCTCCTTGATTAGGAGCTTTTAACATAACCTTATAGTTATAATTAGTTGTTTATTATTTTGTTTAAAGTTGCACTTGGACGCATAATTTCAGTCAATAATTTTTCCGAAGGTTCATAATAGCCTCCAATGGAAACAGGTTTACCTTGTACGTTATTTAACTCTTCTATAATTTTAGCTTCGTGTGCTTGTAATTGTTTAAATACTGTAGCAAAATAATGTTTAAGTTCTGTATCTTTTTCTTGATTTGCTAACGCTTCAGCCCAAAATAAAGCTAAATAAAAATGACTACCTCTGTTATCTAACTCATTGACTTTACGCGATGGTCCTTTCTTGTTTTCTAATAATTTTTCTGTTGCATCATCTAACGCATCTCCTAAAATTTTTGCTTTTGGATTGTTATTTACTTGGCTAAAATGTTCTAAAGATACAGCTAGTGCTAAAAATTCGCCTAGAGAATCCCAACGTAAATGGTTTTCTTCTAATAATTGCTGTACGTGTTTTGGTGCAGACCCTCCAGCTCCTGTTTCGAATAATCCTCCTCCATTCATTAAAGGGACTATAGATAGCATTTTTGCACTTGTACCAACTTCTAAAATTGGGAACAAGTCTGTTAAATAATCTCGCAATACGTTTCCAGAAACAGAAATCGTGTCTAATCCATCTTTTAATCTTTCGCAAGTAAAAAGTGTTGCATCGATAGGCGATAGGATACGAATATCTAATCCGTTAGTATCGTGGTCTTTTAAATATGTATTTACTTTTTTAATTAATTCTGTATCGTGTGCTCTCTTTTTATCTAACCAAAATACTGCTGGTGTTTGAGAAGCTCTTGCTCTAGTAACTGCTAACTTTACCCAATCTTGGATTGGTAAATCTTTAACTTGGCACATTCTCCAAATGTCTCCAGCTTCTACTTTGTGAGCCAATAAAACAGTTCCATTAGCGTCTATAACTTCTACTTTTCCGTTAGATTTAATTTCAAAAGTTTTATCATGCGAGCCATATTCTTCGGCTTTTTGAGCCATAAGTCCAACATTAGGTACAGTTCCCATAGTGGTAGGATCAAAAGCACCATGTTTTTTGCAAAAATCTATGGTAGCTGTATAAATACCAGCGTAGCTACTATCAGGTATTACTGCTTTGGTGTCTTGAGGATTACCATCGTTATTCCACATTTGACCAGAGTTTCGAATCATTGCAGGCATAGACGCGTCAATAATTACATCACTTGGTACGTGTAAATTTGTAATTCCTCTTTCACTATTTACCATTGCTAGATCTGCACTATGCTCTAAAGCATAACGAATATCGTTTTTAATTTCTTCGTGCTTATCTTCTGGTAATTGGTGCAAGTTGCTTAATAAATTTCCAAAACCGTTGTTAACATCAACACCAATTTTATCAAAAGTTTTTCCATGTTTTTCAAATAAATCTTTAAAGAACACGCGAACTGCATGACCAAAAATAATTGGGTCACTTACTTTCATCATGGTAGCTTTCATGTGTAACGAAAACAACACACCTTTATTTAATGCATCTTCAACTTGTTCGCTTAAAAACTCTAATAATGCTTTTTTGCTCATTACAGTAGCATCAATAATCTCGCCTTGTAAAAGAGCTAAATTGTCTTTTAAAACGGTTGTGTTTCCTGTTGTATCTGTATGCTGTATTTTTACTGTAGTCGCTTCATTTAATGTCAAGGATTTTTCGTTGTGTGCAAAATCACCATGCGTCATTGTTGCCACATGAGATTTAGACTCTTTACTCCATTTACCCATAGAATGTGGGTTTTTCTTAGCGTAATTTTTTACAGCTTTAGGAGCTCGTCTGTCGGAATTTCCTTCTCTAAGTACAGGGTTTACAGCACTTCCTTTAATTTTGTCGTAACGTGATTTTATGTCTTTTTCTGAATCGTTTTCTGGCTCATCAGGATAGTTAGGTAGCTTATAACCCTTTTCTTGAAGCTCTTTAATTGCTGCTTTTAATTGTGGTACAGAAGCACTAATATTTGGTAGTTTTATAATATTAGCTTCTGGTTGTTTTGCCAATTCACCAAGAAAGGCTAAATCATCAGAAACTTTTTGATCCTCGGTTAATACATCTGGGAAAACAGCTAAAATCCTTGCTGCCAGAGAAATATCTTTAGTTTCTATATGAATTCCTGAAGGTTCAACAAATGATTTTACAATAGGTAAAAACGAGCGTGTTGCTAAAGCAGGAGCTTCATCTGTGATTGTATATATAATTTTTGGTGATTGTGACATATAGTTGAGTTTATTGTTATAAAATTAGAGTTGCAAAGATACAAAAAACCGCACGTTTTATAAAACCAATACAATGCGCATTGACTATTGTTAAGTTGATAAAATTATGAGGTATAAATTATTGAATTCTGTATAAAAATAAAGAAAAATCAATTTATGGTAATTGTGTAGAGTGAAAACAGACCAAGCACATTTTCTTTTTAAAAATTTACATTTTAAAACTATACTTATAAGTAAAAACTATATAAAAATAAAAAGCCATAACATATAGAATTAACTAAACTTGCTATGGCTTCTTTTGACATCATATTACTTTAATCTATTTGGTATCGCTACCAGCACAATTCGAAAACTAAATTTCTCCTCTATTCAATTAAAATAGTACTAAGTCAATGGTACATTTAGGAATAACTTTCAAAATGTATTGACCTGTTATCTAAATGACCAGAATTGTTTTTCTTGAAACTTCATTAAATTAATTAAAAACTAATTTGTTATAAAGTCTTGTCTTTAACTGTAGCATTCTCTTTCAATACTGCTCAGTATATAGACTTTCAAATTTACTAGTTACTTTCTGTAAACATAAAGCACTTTTTAAATTATCATGATTTTATTGGTTAAATATTGCTATAAACCTTTAAAACCTCAAAAAACAATGTAATGTTAAAGAACGTATCTTAAACGCAAACAAATAGTATTTAAATTATAAAATAGAAATAAACTAAGTGTTGTTATTTATTTGCATTACTAAAGTATAAATTATTATCAATAAAGCAAATTTTTTAAGCTTCTAGATATCAACAAGTTATAAACCTTAGTTATTAACAAAAGTTAATAACTAAAAAAGGATGCTTAATTAAGCATCCTTTTTTAAAATCTATTGGAAAGCGTAAATTAACGTCTTTTCTCCTTAATTCTTGCTTTTTTACCAGTAAGTCCTCTAAAGTAGAAAATTCTAGCTCTACGAACTTGACCTCTTTTATTAACTTCAATTTTTTGTAGTGCAGGTAAATTCACTGGGAAAATACGCTCAACACCAACAATTCCAGACATTTTTCTAATTGTAAATGTCTCAGAAGATCCCGTTCCTCTGCGTTGTAAAACAACACCTCTAAAAAACTGAGTTCTCACTTTTTCACCTTCTCTAATTTCGTAGTACACTGTGATTGTATCACCAGCGGAAAACTCAGGAAAGTCCTTTTTTGTTACAAATTCGTCTTGTACAAATTTTATTAAAGATTCCATATCTTTATATTTAATTATAATTAATTCAGAACAACATTCACGATTTTCGCCAGAGGTTAACCCGAAATTGGGTGCAAAAATAACTATTTATTACTAATTAGCACTATTTTTTTTACTTTTTTGGGTGTTTCTTTTTGTAACTAAAAGGGTCACAAAACGTCAGGCTTTCCGCAGTCGCTCTCTGCGAGGAGCTTCAACAATGCTTCAATCCTTAACACAAATTTAGTTAACCAATACCTTTTAGTTTAATAGGTAAATACACTAATTCCTCAGCATTACTATCGTTAGGTTTATAGCGAGTATTTAATTCATTAAAATGTAAAGTATTATTTAATGTATATTTAGATTGCGGCAACCATTGAGTGTAAACAGTGCTCATAAATACTCCAAAACCCTTAGAAGTACCTACATATTTAAAAACAGCATAAAGGCACTTTTTTAGCGTAAATGTTTTCATGCCTTGTGGTATATCTTCAAATTTAGACACTTCTACAGTTGCCCATTTCTGGAAGGTGTTATTTGGATTAAAGTTTTCAAAATACAAATCATCATATTCTAAAACCTCCAAAATACAATCAGAAACAGTATTTTTTATATGTACTCTATGTGGCATAAAACCAGAAAACAACTCAAACGTTTTATTGTTTACTAAGCTCATTTTCAGAGAATGGCCAACAAGTTTTTTCTCGTTTATTGTTTTTATTTCTGGCGAAATTAGCATAAATCGTTATCCTTTAAATCGTTAAGAGCAAATAGGAGTAAGCCAATACCAAATAATATAAAAGCCAAGGTGTTAAAGTAATTTGTAATAATTATATTTTGTAAAATATTACCACTCGAACCAAAAAAATAACTGGAAATTGTTCCTAAAGCAAAAGCTAAAACACGTAATACACAACCAAGCAGCAGTAATATTGTACTTATTGTTTTCTTTTTAAGATAAATAGTAATACAAGCTGTTAAAATTATAATGTAAACAATAAACGATATAATGCTTGTTGCTGCAAAATGTAGTTGTTGCTCTTCCATAGGTTGTGATTTAAATGTTATAGTTATTGTTTACTCGTTAAGTAAATCTGGTCGTTTGGCTTTTGTGCGTTCGTACGCTTGCTCTTCTCTCCATTTTTCTATGTTGGCAGCATGACCACTAAGCAACACTTCTGGCACATCTAACCCTTTGTAGTGTCTGGGTTTTGTGTAAATTGGAGGAGCAAGTAAACCATCCTGAAACGAATCGGTTAAAGCAGAAGTCTCATTACCTAATACACCAGGAATTAACCTAATTATAGCATCGCATAAAACAGCAGCACCAAGTTCTCCACCAGAAAGCACATAATCTCCAATCGAAATCTCTTTGGTAATCAATAAATCGCGTACTCGTTGATCTACACCTTTATAATGGCCACAAAGTATAATAATGTTTTTTTTTAAAGAAAGGTGATTGGCAATACCTTGGTTTAAGGTGTCGCCATCTGGAGTCATATAAATAATCTCGTCATAATTACGTTGGCTTTGTAATTTAGAGATGCATTTATCTATAGGCTCTATCATCATTACCATTCCTGCTCCACCACCAAATTGAGTATCGTCTATAGATTTATAGTTATCTGTAGTGTAATCTCTTAAGTTATGAAAGTGTACTTCTACCAAATTAGCCTCTATAGCACGTTTTAAAATGGAGGCTTCAAAAGGACTTTTTAATAATTCTGGCAGTACAGTAATAATATCTATTCGCATTGGTTTAGTATAAGCCTACAAATATAATTTAAATTTAGAGATTTGTTGGATAGTTGCTTTTTTTGAGTAAATTTTGTTAAACGGTTACTCATAAAAAAGTTGCGTTTTTATATGCGTGAATTTTATGCAGGAAAATCAGACGTATCAAAAGAACTATGACTTTTTTTTATGTTTAAAGAAGCAAACCAAATTGATTGAGTAGTACTTATCTGTTAGAGCATTTTTTGTTGATGAAAAACTCCAACAAAGGCAAAATAATGTTTTACTTGTTTTTTAAATTCAGTTTTTTGTTAGAATCCTTTGTTTATTCGTTCTCTTATTTTTTCAAGTTCAGTTTTAATCTTTTCGTCTTTAATTAATTCCGAATGTCCAGTTACTTTTTTAGTCGTTTTTTTCCAAAATGGATAAAAAAACAGCATAGTACTTGTTCCTAAATTTTCATAAGTTCCATTTTCTCTTTTCATTTCATAAACATTCTTAAAGTTCACTTTACCTTTATAATAATCAGTTCTCTTCATTTTTGTAGTGAAAAAATCTAAAAGTCGATTAAGTCCTTCTATTAGGTCTATTCCGTATTGTTCTCCGTAGTGAATATGACTAACTCCATATCCAAGAATTAATTCAGAGTTTCCAATGTCAAGTTCAAACCAAATTGATGAATCTTCTTTTTCTTGTGAGTAAATGGTAATATGATAAGAGTCTTCATATTCTTTTGATTCATTATAATTGTCAGTAAAATTTTTGTCAAGAAACCCTTTAATTTCATTGTAAATAATTCTCCTTTTTTCTATTTCCACTTTAATTTTCCTTTCAATTTTGGTTCTCGTTTATGTCTCAGTTTTAATATTTGTCCTTAAACGAAACTAACGTTTTTAATGTTTAGAAGTAAACCAATTTTTTGAGTAATACTCATTAGTTATAGTAATTATTATTAGTGAAAATTACCATAAAAAACCAAATTTCTCTAACACCATTGTTTCAGTATTAAATTTAATTACTCTAAAATCTCATAATCTATACTTAGTTTTCGTAAAGCTCTTAATGCTGATCCAGAATTTTTATCGGTTACTTCTATATCTACAGCATCTCCTTCTAAAAGTATTTCTGTAAGTTCGTTGCACAAGGAGTCACTATTTATAGTAGAAATTTCTGCAATACATTTGGCTATAGCTCTTTTATCTGGTCGTTGTGCATCGCAGGACAATAAATTTAATTTCATAATCACATTATTTTATTGTAAGATACTAAAAAGAAGAGGTGTTAGAATGATAATTTTAGTATTATTCATTTTTTGTATCTAAATCTTTTCAGCAAAAAACAGCTTCTTATTTTAGCTTTTTAAATCTGTATTCAACCACATATAATGTAAGTCTTCGTCTCGCTTCCAATCCATGCTTTCGTAAAGATGTTGTGCAGGATTTGTCGTTTCGGTTTGTAAGGCAACACCTTTATAATTGTGTTGCATGCATAATGCTTTTGCTTTGTTTAATAAGGCAACTCCAATACCTTGTTTTCTATAATTTTTAGCCACATATAAATCATTAAGTATAAAAAGCGGTTGCATACTCACTGATGAAAAACTATGAAATAAATGCGTAAAACCCACTGCTGTATTGTTTATATACGCAATTAATAAAATAGTGTCTTGTTTACTTAAACGCTGTTTTAAAAACGTTTCTGCAGCTTTTAGATTTGAGTCTTGTTTGTAAAACACACGATAGGCATCAAAAAGGGGTAAAAGGTCTTGAAGCTGTTTTGTTTTGGCTTGTACTATTTTCATGCTAAGCAGTTACTTTTAATAGTTAAATATAGCAATTTATGAGGTCTCGACTGCGCTCGACCAGACCAACCAATTCTTTTAATGCAAAAAACCTCTCAAGAGTAATTATAACTATTGAGAGGTTGTTTAGTCTATATTAACTAAATCTACTTGTTAGATTTATGTTTATTGATTTCGTCTTGTAATTGTCGTCTCACTTTTTGTTCGCGTTCTAATGCAATACGTCTGTGTTCTTCAAACTCTTCTTCGGTTTCTGCTAAAGATTTTTTAGCATCTCTTGTTATAGCATTACTATTTTTAAATTTATAAATAAAAAATAGGAGTAAGGCTAATAATCCACCAATAACAGACCATAATAGGATGTTGTATCCAGATTTACTCATCTGTAACCCAAAAAGCGACATGCTGTCTTTCTCAATATTTGTCTGGTCTAAAGTACCTTGAGTTGTACTTAAACTCGATTTTAAATTACTAATTTCATTAGCTTGGCTATCGACTTTGGCTTGCGTATCGACTAAGTTTTTTCTTATGGCTTTAAGAGAATCCAAGGTGTGTGCTTTTAATGCATATAACCACGTTTTTTTAACGACTTTAAATTCTTGATAGTTGTTTGATTTTTGGATAACATATTCAAACTGATTATCTATTGTACCACTATTTAAAGACAGTTTCTCTTCGTCTTGATTGCTATTTGTTTGTGCAGAAATACTAATTACAATGCTTAATAATAAAAGGATTGTAAATGCAAATTGTTTTTTTATCATGTTAAAAAAATTAGTTGGAAATGCGAAAATATGAAAAAATAAAGCCTTACAAAAAGTAAGGCTAAATTATATACGTTAATTGTATCTGTTTTGGATTACTAGTAATACGTAAAACGTCTTACTTTAGCAATATATTTAGCTAAACGTATTACTTGATGGCTGTAACCATACTCGTTATCATACCAAATATAAAGAATAGCATTTTTACCATCTTTGCGTACTATAGTGGCTTTACTATCGTAAATTGAAGGTGCAGAGCTACCAACGATATCACTAGATACTAGCTCGTCGCTCATTTCGTATTTAATTTGCTCTACCAAATCGCCTTCTAAAGCATATTTTTTCATCGTAGCATTTAAGCTATCTACGCTTGCTTCTTTTTCTAATTCTAAATTTAAAATTGCTAAAGAACCATTTGGAACTGGTACACGAATAGCATTAGAGGTTAGTTTACCTTCAAAACTAGGTAAAGCTTTAGAGACTGCTTGTCCTGCTCCAGTTTCTGTAATTACCATATTTAATCCAGCTGCACGACCACGTCTGTATTTTTTATGAAAATTATCTACTAAATTCTGATCGTTTGTGTAAGCGTGTATGGTCTCTAAGTGACCACTTGTTACACCATACGTATCTTCTATAGCTTTTAATATTGGAGTAATAGCATTTGTAGTACACGAAGCTGCAGAGAAAATATCAATTTTATCAGGATTGTTTTCTAAGTGATTGACACCATATACAATATTTGGGATGCCTTTTCCTGGCGCAGTAAGTAATACTTTGTCTGCTCCTGGAGAATTTTTTAAACGTGTTAAAGCCTCTTTATCTCTAAAGGCTCCTGTATTATCGATGATTAATGCATCGTTAATGCCGTATTTTGTATAATCAATATCTTCTGGTTGGTTAGCCGAAATTATATTAACAGTCGTCCCATTAATAATTAAAGCTTCATTTTCTAAATCTACAGAAACCGTTCCTGAAAAATCACCATGTACAGAATCGTTACGTAATAATGCAGCTCGTTTTTCTAACACTACAGCATCATTTTTACCACGTGTTACTATAGCGCGTAAGCGTAATTGACTGCCTTTACCAGTTCTAGTCATTAATTCTCTAGCGACTAAACGACCAATACGACCAAAACCATAAAGTACAACGTCTTTTGGTGTAATTGAAGCATTATCGCTTGCACCTTTTAGTTTACTAGCCACAAATGCCATAGCATTGGTATGCTTTTGCTCTTCTAAATGATACTCATAAGTTAATTTGCCAATATCTAGTTTTGCTGGCGGAATGTCTAATGTTTGAATGGCCTGAGCAATTTCTACAGAATCGAAAATAGAAATTGGTTTTTGCACAAATTCGCCTGCATATTCATGAAGGTTAAGAATTTCGCTTACATTCCTATCTATTAATTGGTTTCTAAAAATAACAAGCTCAATGGATTTATCATACCATAAATCACTAACTGTTTTAATAAATTCTACAGTAGCGCGACGTCTGTCTGCTTGAAAAGCTAATTCACTCTCGTAAGTTTCGTTAACTGACATTGGTTTTTAATTTTAGTGTGTTGTTTAATTTTTTGCAAAAGTATATATTTCAAACGTTTTCGTAAAGTAAAAAGCGATAAAAAACAAAAAGCACTTTAGCGTTTGCTGAAGTGCTTTTTGGAATTCATATCATTGCCATTTTATCTAAAGTAATGACGTTCCTTTTCGCCATTTGGACTTATTAATTCTACTTTAAATGAATCGCCTTGAACTCGATTTTTCAATAACGCTTCAACTTCATCTACGCTGTGTACAGGAACATCATTAATAGCAGTTATTATGCTGCCTTCTCCAACTCCATTAGCTAACCAATATTTAGAATAATTAATATTATCTGTTAGGCGTTGGATTTTAACTCCATTTTTAGCTTTAACTTTTCTTAAATCTTTAGGTTTAGCGTTTTTAATTATACCAACCATTGGCACAATTAAAGTTTCATTTTTTAATAATTTAACTTCCAAGTCTTTTTCTACACCATTCCTCAAGATATTTACTGTAACAATATCATTAGGGCTTTTAGAGTTTAAAAAGCCTGTTAAGTCAGAGAATTTTCTAATTTTAATATTATCTATTTTTTTAATAATATCTCCACTTTTTAAACCAGCTAGTTCTGCTCCAGAGTCTTCTTCAACATCATCAATGTAAAATCCTTGTGTTTCTGCAACTCCTAGCTTTTCAGCAGAGTTACTATTTAATGAGCCTCCTCTTACACCTAATATACCATACTGTACATTACCAAACTCCATAATATCCTGTACTACTTTTTTAGCGATATTACTTGGTACAGCAAAAGAATAACCAATATAAGAGCCTGTTTGTGAGGAGATAGCAGTATTTATGCCAATTAAATCTCCATTTGTATTCACTAATGCACCTCCAGAATTTCCTGGGTTAACTGCAGCATCTGTTTGGATAAACGATTGCTGACTTCTGCCAGATAAATCACGAGACTTTGCACTAATAATACCAGCAGTAACAGTTGAAGTTAAATTAAATGGGTTACCAACTGCTAAAACCCATTCGCCAATTTTTACTTGGTCGCTATCTCCAAAAGTGGTGTATGGTAAATCTTCATCAGTTTCAATTTTTAACAGTGCAATATCTGTTTTTGCATCAGTACCAATAATTTCTGCTTTTACTGTTTTATTATCGTTTAAGGTTACTGTTAATGCTTGCGCTCCTTTAATAACGTGATTGTTTGTTATAATATAACCATCTGGCGAGATAATAACTCCACTACCTGTTCCTAATTGGTGACGTTGAGGTACTCGACCAGAAAACAAATCTTGCAATGTAGGTTGTCTATTACTTACAGTTACACTTTTTACGTGCACAACAGCATGTACTGTTTTTTCTGCCGCAGTTGTAAAATCAATAGTTTCCGCAGCACCTAGTTTGGTTTTAGAAGTATTTAAAGTGGTTGGAATATAAGTAGCATTGGCTTCACTACTTGTTACTATATTAGGTTGTTCTTTTTCTATAAAGGTTTTATAAGCTCCAAGAGTAATTGCTCCTCCTAATACCGAAACTAAAACCAGTGTTAAAATCTTTTTCATATTTATTTAGTTTAGAATTAATAGAATAACGATTAAATTTAATTAAATGTTGCCAGCTAAATTTAACTTTAACGACTATTTAACACCTTAAATACAAGTGTAAAATACTATATTTGTTTTTGTAATTTTTTAGCATGACACAAACTTTTTATAAATACCAAGGCACAGGTAATGACTTTGTATTTATTGATAACAGATCACTTAAATTCAACAAAAAGGATACCAAAGTTATTGCGCATTTGTGTGACAGACGTTTTGGCATTGGAGCAGACGGTTTAATACTATTAGAAAACGACTCTACTTCAGATTTTAGAATGGTGTACTACAATGCAGATGGTAATGAAAGTTCTATGTGTGGTAACGGAGGACGTTGTATAGTGGCCTTTGCTAAATTTTTAAAAATTATAGATAATAAAACCACATTTGTAGCAATTGACGGTTTACATCATGCAACAATTGAAGACGATTTGGTAAAACTGAAAATGCAAAATGTAGAGGCAATAGAGGTGTTTGAGAATTACACCTTTTTAAATACAGGTTCGCCACACCACGTGCAACTCTCCCACGATTTAGAGCGATTAGATGTTAAAACCAAAGGCGCAAAAATTCGCTATGGGAAACCTTATAACAAAGTAGGTAGCAATGTAAACTTTGTACAAAAAGTAAACGACCATACTTTTAGAATGCGTACTTACGAGCGTGGCGTAGAAGATGAAACACTATCTTGTGGAACAGGAGCAACAGCAGTCGCTTTAGCCATGTACAAAACGCAACAGACTAAAAGTAAAACAGTATTACTAAAAGTAGAAGGAGGAGAGTTATTAGTCTCTTTTGAAGCAGACGAAAACCAATTTAAAAATATTTGGTTAATTGGGAGTGCAAAACAAGTTTTTAAAGGCGAAATCTCATGGTAACACTTAAAGGCGAACATATATTTTTACGTGCTTTAGAGCCAGAAGATTTAGCGTTTATACACCAAATTGAAAACGACGAAACCATTTGGGAACTTAGTAATACCGTAACTCCATATTCTAAATATTTAATTAAACAATATTTGGATCATGCACATAAAGATATTTTTGAAGTTAAACAATTACGTTTAGTAATTTGTAATTATGAAGAAGAAGCGCTAGGAATGATAGATGTGTTTGATTTTGATTTTAAAAACCGAAGAGCAGGAATTGGAATTTTAATTAAAGATACTAATAACCGAAATAAAGGCTATGGAAAAGAAGCCTTACATTTATTAATTAATTATTGCTTTACACATTTAGATTTACATCAATTATATTGTAACATTTCTGAAGAAAATAGTGCAAGTCAAGCCTTGTTTATACAAGCTGGATTTAAACAAATAGGTTTAAAAAACGACTGGAATCTAGTTAATGGAGCCTTTAAAAACGAATATTTATTTCAATTAATAAACACCAATGTACATTAAAAAAATACTTATAGCAATTGTCTTTATAGGACTAGCCATTGCAGCATATTTTGCCTACTTTGTTTATGGCGCCATGTTTAAGCCAAACACCGCTTTTGAAACGGAAAAAGAATACATTTACATACCTACACATGCCAATTATAACGATGTGCGCGAACAGTTAAAACCTTTATTAAAGGATATTGATAATTTTGATGCTTTAGCGGCCAGAAAAGAATATACAAAATATGTAAAACCTGGTCGATTTGTTATTAAAAAAGGTATGAATAATAACGACATTATAAACTCTATTAGAAGTAATAATGTTCCTTTTAATTTGTCTTTTAACAATCAAGAACGTTTAGAAAACCTTGCTGGTCGTATTGCAGAGCAAATTGAAGCAGATAGTGTTTCCTTATTAAAAGCGTTTAAAGAGGAAGCATTTTTGAAAAAAGCAAATTTCACAAACCAAACCGCTTTAGGGATGTATGTGCCTAATAGTTATGAGTTTTTCTGGAATACTTCTGCAGAAGACTTTAGAGACAGAATGCAAAAAGAGTATAAACGTTTTTGGAATGATAATAGATTAGCCAAGGCTAAAAAATTAAATCTTTCTCAAAACGAAGTCATCACTCTTGCATCTATAGTCCAAAAAGAAACAGCAAAAGTAGATGAGCGGCCAAGAGTAGCAGGAGTGTATTTAAACAGAATACGAAAAGGTATGCCTTTACAAGCAGACCCAACAGTTATTTACGCCATTAAAGAAAAAACAGGAAATTTCAATCGTATAATAAAACGTGTACTTTATAAAGATTTAGAGTTGGACTCTCCATATAACACTTACAAATATGCATCTATTCCTCCAGGACCAATTACAATGCCTGATGTATCTTCAATAGACGCAGTTTTAAATGCCGAAACGCATGATTATATCTTTTTTGTAGCTAATGTAAAAAACTTTGGGTATCATAAATTTGCCAAAACTTTAGCTCAACACAATCGTAACAAACAAGAGTATGTTAATTGGATAAATAAGCAAGGCATAAACAGGTAAAATGTTAATTGTTTTATAAATTTTACATTTCAAATTCACTTCACTAGAATTTTTTAGTAAAAATCTCATCGGTTTAAAGTGCCTAATAACGTTCGTTTTTCCCTCTTATTCAGCTCTATAGCTTAGATTGAAGCACTTAAACGATTGGTTTTCAGGTTTTAAAAAATAGTTGTATATTTGCACGTCGAAAATTTAGGCCTTAATAGTTAATATAAAGGGCCTCTAAAATTTAGAGATATGAAAAAAAATATTGCAAGTATTTTGTCGCTATTGCTTACAATATGTACATTAATTTATATTTCTGTAACGTCACAGGACGATATAGAATCCATAAATTTTTCTACAGCAAGTAATAATTCTCACGATTTGGCCTTAGTTGTTTCCAATCCTGAGAATGCATTTACTCCAGAATTAGGAAAATCCTATTTAGGTTTTAAAGAAGCTTTAGGATTTAAAGAATCTCAAAACAATTATTTTACAGTTAATGACTATGGTTATTTAGGGAAGTACCAATTTGGTAAAGAAACTCTAAAGATGATTGGTATTTACAATCCAACTCATTTTCTATCTAACCCAGAATTACAAGAGAAAGCATTTTTAGCAAATGCACAGCGTAATAAATGGATTTTAAGAAAAGACATAAAACGCTCAGTTGGAAAAGTAATTAATGGTGTTACAATAACAGAATCTGGTATTTTAGCAGCAGCTCACTTAGGTGGACCTGGTAGTGTGAAAAAATACCTTAGAAGTTATGGCGCAGATGTTTTTGAAGATGCTAATGGTGCAACAATACAGTATTATATGAAAAAGTTCTCTGGTTACGATACGTCAAATATCAAACCAAACAGAACAGCGAAGGTTAAGCAAATTTAGTAGTTTTATTAACTTTTATGTATTATGAATAGTGTAGGTCTTTTGTGAAGATCTACGCTATTTTTTTTCCACTCATTTGCCGTTTTTGTTTTAATAAACTCTGTTGCTAAAGTAATATCGCAAGCCACACAAATTGAGGTGTCATTACTTAAAATACTCGATAAATCTTCAAGCATTTTATTATTACGATAAGGTGTTTCTATAAAAGCTTGCGATTGATTATGTTCAAACGAGAGGCGCTCCAAACGTCTAATTTCTGTTTTACGCTCCTGTTTATCTATAGGTAAGTAACCATTAAAGGCAAAGCTTTGTCCATTCATTCCAGATGCCATTAAAGCTAAAAGAATAGAAGAAGGACCAACTAAAGGCACAACTTGGATGTTATTATTGTGAGCAAGCTTCACAATTTCTGCTCCAGGATCTGCAATACCAGGACAACCAGCATCAGAAATTAAACCCATGTCTATTCCTTGTTTGCAAGGTTCAATAAAACTAGGAAGTTCTAGTTCGTTGGTAAACTTATTTAATTGAAACAGTTTAAGCTTAGACTGTTGCTTAGAAGGTGATATTTTTTTTATAAACCGACGTGCTACTTTTTCGTTTTCAACAATATAAGTATCAATGCTTTCTACTACTTTTTTAACAGTTAGTGGTAAAACCTCTAAAGGCGAATTGTCTCCTAATGTGTTTGGAATAAGGTATAGTTTCCCTAGTGGTTGTTGCATTTACTGTATTAATAGTTTAGTTGTAGTATTAGAACCATCTGTTTTATTAATAGTTATTAAGTACATCCCAGAGGTTAAGTCTTTGGTGTCAACAGCAATAGTGGAGGTGTTAATTGATTTTACTTCTTTTACAAGTTTGCTTTCAATAGTATAAAAGGCTATATTTTTTATACTGTTAAATTGTTCTCCAAAATTAAAATTCACACTATGCGTTGTTGGATTCGGAAACATAGAAAATTCAGTAAACGTTTCGTTATTTAAACTTAAATTTGGATCTGTTAGTTTGTAAATACTTCCGCTTCCACCTATATATAACTCTCCATTTACATCTTCACCAAAAGTTACCCAACCTCCATTTTCATTAGGACTTTGAAAAGTTTTATCCCAAGAGGTTCCATTATTGGTAAGTATGCCAATTTCTTGACTGCAGTAATCTGCGAAAAAATATTTACCTGAAAAAGCTGGGTAGTTTGAGCCTCTATAGATGTAACCTCCTGTTATTGAGCACTTAAATGAGCCATCGTTATTATGAGAGTATTCTTGTACAGGATCTGTTAGTCCTGTGCATGGATTACCAGAGGTATTATAATCGTGCATTCCTTCTCTACAACGCCATCCATAGTTTATTCCAGCTTGTGTTGGAGAAGCTAAATTTATTTCTTCATAACTTCCTTGTCCTACATCTGCAATCCAAATATCTCCTGTATCTTTATCAAAAGAGAATTTCCAAGCGTTTCTTAATCCTGTTGCCCAAATTTGATCTGCACCAGCAGTTCCAACAAAAGGATTATCTGCAGGATTTGTATAACCAGATCCACTAACATCAATACGCAATAATTTACCTAAAAGCAAATTGTTGTTTTGTGACCTGTTTCCTGGATCACCACCAGCTCCTCCATCACCAGATGAAATGTATAAGTAACCATCTGTTCCAAACGCTATTTTTCCACCATTATGGTTAGAGAATGGTTGAGAAATAGTTAATAAAATGGTGCCATTTGTATTTGCAATATCAGGATTAGCGCTTACTGTATATCTAGAAATTACAGTATCTCCACTATTGTTTGTGTAATTAACATAAAACCTTCCTGATGTTGCGTAATCTGGTGCAAAGGCCAAACCTAGTAAGCCTCTTTCTCCTCCAGAACCTACAATGTTATCAATATCTAAAAAAGGAGTACTATTAGCAGTTCCGTTAGCATTTAAAATTTTGATTCTACCGCCTTGTTCAACAATAAACAACCTAGAGTCTCCTGCATGTGCTATATCTACAGGACTAGAAAATGAAGGGCCAAAAGGCACAAGTTCTACCGTTTGCGATGTTGAAAAAGAGGTAAATAGTAATGCTATTAAAAGGGAGTAAATTATTTTCATAGTCATAAATTTTTATAAAGTTAAGAAAAAAGTATTACTATATGTACGCAGGAAACTAGTCAATTAGTTTTTTTGTAATACTATCGCAAGTGGAATCTAGTAAATGATAAAGTTTTTCAAAATCACTAATATCTCCATAATAGGGATCTGGAACATTTTTTACATCGGAATCACTTTCATCTAAAATGAGTTTCACTTTAGAAATATCGTCAACGTTTCTGGCTAATTTTACAATATTTTCGAAGTTAGAAGAGTCCATGGCATAAATAATATCATATTCTTCGAAATCTGAAACTGAAAATTGCCTTCCTCTTAAATTAGAAATATCAATTCCGTTTTCTAAGGCAACTTTAATAGAGCGATAATCTGGTGCACTACCTATATGGTAGTTTGCAGTTCCTGCAGAATTTATAGTAAAGTGTTTTGGTAATTTTTTACGAAGTATGCCTTCGGCCAATGGAGAGCGACAAATATTGCCTAAACATACCATTAGAATTTTGGTCATAATACTATAAATTAAATATTGAAGCTGTTGTTACACAGAAAGCTTTTTTGTTAAGTCCTCAACATACTTTCTAAATTGCTTATCTGTAGAAGACAGATTGTCAACAGTTTTGCAAGCGTGTAAAACAGTGGCATGATCTCGTTTTCCTATTTGAGAACCAATACTTGCTAATGAGGCTTTTGTTAACTTTTTTGCAAAAAACATTGCTAATTGTCTTGCCTGTACAATATGGCGTTTTCTTGTTTTAGATTGTAGCGTATCTACGTCCATTTGGAAATAGTCTGAAACAGTTTTTTGTATGTAATCTATTGAAACTTCGCGCTTTGTATTTTTAACAAATTTCTCTACAACTTGTTTTGCAAGCTCTATATTAATTTCCTTTTTATTAAAGGACGATTGTGCTATTAATGAGATAATGGCTCCTTCTAATTCTCTAATATTAGATTTTATATTTTTTGCAACGTATTCTATAATATCGTCAGGCATTTCTACACCATCTCGATATAATTTATTTTTTAATATAGAAACACGTGTTTCAAAATCTGGGTTTTGTAATTCGGCAGAAAGTCCCCATTTAAAGCGCGATAATAGGCGTTGCTCAATATCTTGCATATCTACAGGTGCTTTGTCACTGGTAAGAATGACTTGTTTTCCGTTTTGATGTAAATGATTGAAAATATGAAAAAACACATCTTGTGTGCCTGTTTTTCCTGAAAGGAATTGCACATCGTCAATTATTAAAACGTCTATTAATTGGTAAAAATGAATAAAATCGTTTCTATTATTCTTTTTAACAGAATCTATATATTGTTGTGTAAATTTTTCAGCAGAAATATATAAGACGGTTTTTTCTGGGTATTTATCTTTTATATCTACACCAATAGCGTGTGCTAAATGTGTTTTACCTAATCCAACACCTCCAAAAATTAATAAAGGATTAAATGAAGTTCCTCCTGGTTTAGAAGATACAGCTAAACCTGCACTTCTTGCTAAACGGTTAGAGTCGCCTTCTAAAAAATTATCGAAATTATAATTAGGATTGAGTTGCGATTCAATTTTTACATTTCGTATTCCTGGAATAACAAAAGGATTTCTTAATTGAGGATTTTTGTTGTTTAATGGTACATCTACATCCTGTGCTTTAACAGAGGTTCTATTAGAACTTGGAATGCGTTCTGTAAAAGGTTGCTTGTTGCCATAAGTGTTTTCCATTTTAATAATGTAAACTAACTTTGCAGTTTCGCCTAACTCTTTAGTTAGTGCAACTTTTAAAATTTTAACGTAGTGTTCTTCTAACCATTCGTAAAAGAATTTACTAGGCACCTGAACGCTTAAAGCGTTTTCAGAAAGCTTAACTGCAATAATGGGTTCAAACCATGTTTTATAAGCTTGAGGTTGAATATTGTCCTTAATAAAATTCAGACAGTTATTCCAGACCGATTGCGCAGTTACACTCATGTAAATTATAGATTCTTTTAAGTTAGTCAAAAATGAGACCGAAATTTGATTAAATTCCGATGCTTTTAATAGCGTGACAAATATGTGAACAAATTTCTAAAAAAAAAAATGAAAAGCTATTGAATATTAACTTTTTTTTTCTCATGTTTAACCACATTTCGAAACTACAAAAAAAAATTCATAAATGGATATAAAATTCGATGAAATACCAATACGAGTAAGATATGCAGAAACCGATCAAATGGGAGTTGTTCATCATGGGAATTATGCATTATATCTAGAAATGGGACGTACAGAATGGTTGCGAAAATTAGGAATTTCTTATAAAAGTATGGAAGAAAATGGTGTAATGCTTCCTGTGATTTCTATGAGTTTAAATTTCAAAAAATCAGCCTATTATGATGCTATTATTAAAGTAAAAACGCAACTTAAAAAAACACCTTCTGTTAAGATAGAATTTGACTATGAAATCACTAATGAAGCAAACGAGATATTAGTTACTGCAACTACAGTTTTAGCTTTTATAAATATGAAGACCAAACGACCAATGAAATGTCCTGATTATATTTTACATAAGCTGTAATTAAAGCAGTTGTTGCTAGAGTTCTGTAATTGTAACTCCGAAAATTGATTGGAAGCTATCGAGAACTGCTTGTGCTTCTTTTTTTCTAACCGAAATATAAATTTTGCAGTCTAATTCCAAAACCTGATTGGTAACCGTAATATTTTTTTCTTTAATTATACGCATTACTTTATTCATATTTTTATATTCAAAAGCAACACAATACTCGATATTAATTGTTTTAGTAACAATCTTTGACGCTTCTAAAGCTAATTGAGCACCTGTTCTGTAGGCATTAATTAATCCGCTAACGCCTAATTTAACACCTCCATAATAGCGTAGGACTACAATGAGTATATTGGTGACTTCAAACGATTGTATTTGTCCATAAATAGGCATTCCTGCACTATTACTGGGTTCGCCATCATCATTTGCTCTGTACTCTATATTATTTTCATCTTTTCCTATTTGATAGGCATAACAAAAATGACCTGCTTTATGGTGTTGTTTTTTTAAGTCTTCAAGATGTGCTTTAACGTCGTTTTCAGATTTAATAGGAAATGCATACCCAAAAAACTTAGAATTTTTGTCCTTAAACAGGACTTCTTCCGACGGCTTTAATATTGTTTTATAGGTGTCCTTTTTCATATTAAGATAAAGTAACTAATATAATAGAAACTATTGCAATGCCAATACCTATCCAATTTTTTGTTAGTAGTTTTTCTTTAAAAGCAATTAAACCAATAATAGTAGAAAGCACTACTATAGCAACATTATTAATTGTAAATATTGTGGAGCTTTCAAAACCTTCGTGTTGTAATGCTTTTAAAATCATATAGATAGAGCAATAGTTGACCATACCTAAAAGGATGCCTCCAAAAATACTACGATAATCAAATGTGAATTTATTTTTAAATGCTTGGATACAAATCATGGCACTACCAACGCAAGCAGCAATACCAAAAATAGTAGCAGAAAATAACGGAATCCCATTATCTGCTACATAATTAGTTTCAATATATTTTATTGAGGCATCGATAACGCCAGAACCAAAAAACAAAAGTACTGGAAGCCATAAGCCTTTTAGTTGTAGAGGTTCGGTTTTAGATTTCACAGAAGTTAAATACACAGCAATTAATGCTAAAAGTATGCCAACGCCTTTTTGCCATCCTAACGATTCGTTATAGGCATACAACCCAAAAACAATAGGAATCACAACACTCATTTTACTCGCTACAGACGTAACGGTTAATCCATTGCGTTGCGCAGTTAATGCCATAACATTAAATATGGCTATAAATAGGAAGCCTAATGCAAAGGCTCCAAAAAACCAGCTTTTACTTGCGATTTCAGAAATATTGGTTGTGCCTTTATACATAAATAGTCCAATAGCACATGCTGTTAAATAATTAAAAACAATGGCTTGTAATGTGTTTATTTTGTACTTGCCTAATAGCTTAAAAACTATATAAATTAGCGTAGAAGCTAGGATGCTTAGTAAAAGATAGATCAAAATAGGTTTTTATTTATAGTAAATAAATCCATAACGTCTTCTTTGGTTTCATCAATATTCCAAACATGAATGCCTAATGTTGCGGCTGCTTCTGTGTTTGCTTTAGTGTCATCAATAAATAAGCAGTCTTCGGCTTTTAGGTTGTTTTCATTTAAAACAAATTCAAAACAATTGAGATTTGGTTTACGCATCATAATCTCGTGAGACAAATAAAAGGCATCAAATGAAGCTTTAAATTCCTCGTAAAAAGGAATGTGCGTTTTTATGCATTCTATATGCAAATCATTGGTGTTACTTAATAGTATAAGTTTATAGTGTTTCTCTTTGGCTAATTGTTGTATAAATTCTAATCGTTTTAGAGGAAAATCACAAATTATATAATTCCAAGCCTCTATTATTTGTTGTTTAGAGAGTTTTGGGAAGTTGCTAGTGTAAAATTCTAAAAACTCGTCTGTACTCATTAAACCTTGCTCGTATAAGGTGTTTATTGCTATGAGGTCTTCCGAGAGTGTGTCGATTTCAAACAGCTCCAGCGCATTTTTTAATGCACCAACTTTGTCTAGGTTAATAAATACATCTCCAAAATCAAAAATAAGGGTTTTAATCATTGCTATAAATCCTAAGTGTATCGTTAAGTATGTTGTGTGTTTTAATTAGTTTTCCTGAAAAATGAGGTGCTTTTACACCATCTTTAAATTGTATATTTCCAGTAAATACACGAGCTTGGTCCCAAATGCCTTCATTTATAAAGGCTTGTAGTGTTTTTGAGCCTCCTTCAATAATAACAGAAGTAATGTGTTGTTGATGAAAATGGTTGCAAATCTCTTTTATGTTGTGGTCTTTAAATGTAATAGTTTCAGCTTCATCATTAAAAATAGAATAGTCAGGAGTTAATAAATTATTTCTGTCTAAAACCACGCGAATTGGGTGTTCTCCAGTCCAATCTCTAACTGTTAATATAGGGTCATCTTTAATTACTGTAGTTGTACCTACTAAAATGGCTTGCTCTTCGGCTCTCCATTTGTGTACTAATTGTCTAGAGATTGGATTGGTAATCCAGACAGGTTTGTTGTCTAATTTATGTTTTGGCGCCATAAAACCGTTAGTAGTTTCTGCCCATTTTAAAATTATATATGGTCGTTTTTTATTGTGAAATGTAAAAAAACGTTTGTGGTGCGCTTTACAGTCTTTTTCTAAAACACCAACAATAACATTGCATCCAGCAGTTTTGAGTTGTTGTATGCCTTGTCCTGCAACTTCTGGATTATCATCCACACAACCAATTACAACATTAGGTATGTTGTGCTCAATAATAAGATTGCTACAAGGAGGTGTTTTTCCGAAATGGCTACAAGGTTCGAGCGTTACATATAACGTTGCTTCCTTTAAAAGCGCTTTGTTTTTAACTGAATTAATTGCGTTGACCTCTGCATGGTTTCCTCCATATTTACTAGTAAATCCTTCGCCAATAATTAAGTTGTTATGCACAATTATTGCGCCAACCATTGGGTTAGGCCTTGTGGTTCCTAATCCGTTTTTGGCTATTTGTAAACAGCGTTTTATGTAGTTTTCGTGCGTGGTCAAGGTTATAATTTAATGTTTACATTTTCGGTTTGGTCAACGTCGTAAGTATGCGAAAAGCCAAACACTTTATATTTTATTTGCCCTTTATATTGCACTTTCATTTTTTTGGTAAGTAAGCTACCTAACAAACCTCCTAAACTCTTATTGCTAAGCAAACTGTCTGTTGGTACATTTGCCGAAAGCGGAATAGAAAATTCCTTTTTAGCAGGTACTTTAAAGCTTTCAGTAGTTACTGTTGCCATCTGGTTATTGTTAACAAACACTTTAATTTCGTCTGTTTTTAACTCTCCACTAATATCGTTTGGATTTATAAAATAGGCATCTGCAGTAAGTGTGATAAATTTAGAGTTGGAGTCGTCAACCTTAATATTATCTACTCTTAAAAACACAGGCTTTTCTTTTACAGAGCAGCTTAAAAAAGTGATTAAAAGTGTTAATAAGATTATGAGCTTCTTCATTTTAATTTTTTTAGATTTAGCGTATCTTCAACCCAAAATTATAGAGCTACAAATACAGTTTTAGAATGCACAAAGATAACATAGTTATTAGAAAAATTGAGCAAAAAGATAATGCGCAACTAGAGGCTGCAATACGTGGTTGTTTTCCAGAATTTGGTTTGCCTCTAACAGGAACAGCTTATGCAGATGCCGAAACACCTAAAATGTTTGAAGCATACCAAGACGAAAATTCAATCTATTATGTTGTGGAGCTTAACGGAAAAGTCTTAGGAGGAGCAGGAATAAAAGCTTTAAATGGTTTTGAGGCTGAAGTTTGCGAGCTCCAAAAAATGTATTTTGCTCCAGAATTAAGAGGAAGAGATTTAGGTAAAAAACTGTTTAAAAAGTGTTTAAAAACAGCTAAAGAACTTGGCTTTAAGCGCTGTTATTTAGAAACTGCTTCGCAATTAAAAGCAGCGATACATATTTATGAAAGTTTTAGTTTTTCGCATTTAAAAGCACCTTTAGGGAACACAGGTCATTTTTCTTGTGGTGTTTGGATGATTAAAGATCTTTGATTTTTAGAGTTTAGTTTGCAGAAACAGATTACAAATTATTATGTTTTAATAGAGTAGAGAAAAATAAAAAAAGTCGTGTACAAATTAAAAACGATACAACAAACATTTCATACAGAACTTGATGCTATTTATGGCAAAGACGAAGTGAATAGCTTTTTCTATTTGCTCATAGAATCACTTTTTGATTTCTCTAGAATTACATTGGCTTTAAATCCAGAATTAACCATTACTAAAAATGAAGAAGCTGCTATAATAGAAGCTTTAAACAGATTAAAAAACAACGAACCCATTCAATATATAATTGGTGAAACAGAGTTTTATGGATTGCCATTTAAAGTCAATACCAACACCTTAATTCCACGACCAGAAACTGAGGAATTAGTAGAGTGGATTTTAGAAAGTACACCAAAAAATAAACCTTTACAGATAATAGATATAGGAACAGGAACAGGCTGTATTGCAATTACTTTGGCTAAACACCTTCCAGAAGCTAAGGTTTACGCTTTAGATGTTTCAGCAGAAGCATTAAAAATTGCTAAACACAATGCTGCGTTAAACAACGTTGAGGTTGCTTTTATTGAAAAGGATATTTTAAGTATTGGTCAAACGGAATTTATTTCGACAGTAAAAAATTTCGATATAATTGTGTCCAATCCACCTTATGTTCGCCAACAAGAAAAAGCAGAAATACAAGCTAATGTTTTAAACCATGAGCCGCATTTAGCTTTGTTTGTAGAAAATAATAATCCCTTACAATTTTACAAGGCAATAACTGCTTTTGCGCTGAATAATTTAGAAACTAAAGGACAATTATTCTTTGAAATTAATGAATATCTTGGCACAGAAACTAAAGCATTATTACAAGAGCATTTATTTGAAGCTATAGCACTTAAAAAAGATATTTTTGGTAAAGATCGTATGTTAAAAGCAGTAAAAAAATAATGAACACAGAACAGCAAATACAAACACTTAGAAACGAACTTAGAGAACATAACTACAACTATTATGTACTTGATAATCCAACAATAAGCGATTACGATTTTGATATAAAACTGAAAGCACTTCAGGCTTTAGAAGAAAAACATCCAGAGTTTTACGATGCTAATTCCCCAACATTACGAGTAGGAGGTGAGGTTACTAAAAACTTTAATACAGTTGTTCATGAACACAGAATGTATTCTTTAGATAATTCGTATTCTTTAGAAGATTTACAAGACTGGGAAACACGTATAAAAAAGTTAGTCGATGGCGAGATTAAATACACTTGCGAGTTAAAATACGATGGTGCATCAATAAGCTTAACCTACGAAAACGGAAGTTTAGTTAGAGCAGTGACTCGTGGAGATGGCATGCAAGGCGACGAGGTGACAAACAATGTAAAAACCATTAAATCTGTCCCTTTACAACTAAAAGGCGATTTTCCTCCAAAATTTGATATTAGAGGAGAAATTGTTTTGCCTTTTGATGGGTTTCATAAAATGAATGAAGAGCGTTTAGAAGCTGGCGAAGAACCTTACAGAAACCCAAGAAATACAGCCTCTGGGAGTTTAAAGTTGCAAGATAGTGCTGAGGTTGCAAAACGTCCCTTAGAATGTTTACTATACAACATAACAGGAAATAATTTAGGGATTACAACTCAATTTGAAAGCCTAGAAAAAGCTCGACAAATGGGTTTTAAAGTGCCTAAAGAAGCAAAATTGGTAAATTCTATTGACGACGTTTTAGAATTTGTAAATTATTGGGATAAGGCAAGACACAATTTACCTTATGAGACTGATGGAGTGGTTGTAAAAGTAAATAATTTACAACAACAAGAAGAACTAGGTTATACTGCAAAAGCACCACGTTGGGCAATGGCTTACAAGTTTAAAGCCGAACAGGTTTCAACTAAATTAAACTCTATTTCTTATCAAGTTGGTCGTACAGGAGCAATAACACCAGTGGCAAATTTAGAACCTGTAGAACTTGCAGGAACTACTGTAAAAAGAGCTTCTTTGCATAATAGCGATCAAATAGAAAAATTAGATATTAGAGTTGGAGATACTGTATTTGTTGAAAAAGGAGGAGAGATTATCCCAAAAATTATTGCGGTAGATTTCACTAAAAGACCACAAGATTCTGAACCTACAATTTATATTACACATTGTCCTGAGTGCCAAACACCTTTAGAGCGTTTGGAAGGTGAAGCGAAACATTTTTGTCCTAATTATAATGGATGTAAACCACAAATTATTGGCAGAATACAGCATTATATTTCTCGTAAAGCTATGGATATTGAAGGCTTAGGAGGAGAAACTGTAGCGCTTTTGGTAAACGAAGGATTAATACATAATTACTCCGATTTATACCAATTAACCAAAGAACAAGTGTTGCCATTAGAACGTATGGCAGAAAAAAGTGCAGAAAATTTAATAAAGGGTATTGAAGCCTCAACACAAATCCCTTTTGAGCGTGTGCTTTTTGCTTTAGGTATTCGGTTTGTTGGCGAAACTGTAGCTAAAAAACTAGCCAAACATTATAAAAGTATTGATGCTATTGCAAATGCTTCAATTGAAAATTTAGTTACTGTAGATGAAATTGGAATAAAAATAGCCGAAAGTGTTGTTGCCTTTTTTAATACTGAACAAAATGTTTCAATTATAAACCAATTGAAAAATCATGGTGTACAGTTAGAAGTTTCAGCTGAAAAATTAGCCAATCAAACCACTATTTTAAAAGGTAAAACGTTTGTGGTTTCTGGTGTGTTTTATAAAGTAACCAGAACAGAACTAAAAAAACTAATTGAGGATAATGGAGGTAAGGTATCGTCTTCAATTTCTACAAAAACAAGTTTTATAGTTGCTGGAGATAAAATGGGACCAAGTAAAAAAGATAAGGCTGAAAAACTTGGAATCTCTTTATTAAGTGAGGATGATTTTCTAAATATGTTGGCATAATTACGCTTCACTACTAAAAAAAAACATTTTATAGTAGTTGTTTTCTTATAAATTTTGTTTTATTTGGAATCCCATATCTCACAATTTATATGAAAACATTTTATTTTCAAATCCTTTTTATAGTTATTGCATTAGTTTTTGTGGTTTCTAAAATCGCAGACTACGACTTGATTTCTGATATTTGCCGTAGTATATTTAATTTGTTTTTAATTACATTTTATGTGGTTAAAATTAAAAAGAAAAGCAAATGGTTTTTAGGGTTTTTGGTAGTTGCTTTAATTGCAGAGCTAATTAACGTTTATAACTACAATAGCAATAGTATAACTATCTATTATTTTTGCTGTGTACTGTTTATAATTTCTTATTTGGTCTTAATTGTTTTTATAGTCAGGCAACTTAATTTTAAAAAAGTAATTAAAGATTTTAAGTTACAGCTCTTTTTTCTTACCGCTCTAACGGTGTTTACTTTGTACTCGTTCCAAGGATTTATTTGCAGCGTATGGATCTATTGAGTATTTTATAGAGAATGCTTATTATTTAGTGCTAATTATATTATTTAATTTAGCGTTTATTAATTATTTAGAGCGTAGTTATAAAAAAGAGTTTTTATTGTTTTTGGCTGTGTTATTTATTTTTCTTTCGGAATTTGTGCAAACATCAGTAATCTTTATAAAACCTATTAAAAGTTTAGATATTGTTTTTTCAATATTGTTGTTAGTTGGTTATTATTTTATTTTTAAATACTTAATTGTTTTATATTCTAATGCTAAGTTAGATGTTATTAAATAATTGTATTATATCTTAAGATGTTGTTGATTAGGATATTACTTCAAATTTAAACAGAAAAATATATTTTTCTTACATTAAAACAGCTTATTTAAACTTTAAGCGGTAATTTAAGCATTTAATCTGTTTAACGATTTTTTTTACTTTTTATCGATGTTTTTAAATATTTTGTATTATATTTGGCGTACCTACTTATGATAATACTATGAATACAGATTGGATTTTAAACAAGCACAAACATGCATTGGTGTTTGTTGTTATTTTAATTTTAGCGTTAAATATCTATGCTTCTTTTTCTCAAAACGAATTGCTTTTGAGAGTTGTAAAGCCATTATTTATTCCCTTTACGGTAGTGTATTTCTATCTAACCAAATGCAAATTAGCTAAGCCAATTGTAGCGTTTTTTATATTTTCTTTTCTAGGAGATTTTACTTCAACAATACCTCAATACTCTTATATTAAATTATCTAGTTTACTGTATTGTTTAAGCTACTTCAGCTTAATAGGATTGCTTTGGCATAAAATAGAAACTATTAGGTTTAATGCCTTGGTATATGCTTATTTAATAACAGTTTTCTTAATATGTACTTACTTTATATATCAATTTTATGTAATGACAAATAGTAATTTGTTAGATGAATGGACAGTGTTATTATTTGTGCTTAAAAGTGTAATTTTATTAGTCTTAGGCTTTTTCGCTTTTGCAGTGTATTTAGATACAGATAGTAAATCGTCTATACTTTTTTTAGCAATGGTGTTTTGTTTTGGGTTTTCGGATGTGTTATATTATATAAGCCAAAATTATATTTACACATGGAGTTTTGTAGTCTCCGAAATTGTACTACACGTCTCTGGTTTAGTACTAATATGTAATTACATTATTGTGCTTAATGAAGGTGTAAAAGATATTCAGGTAGTCTCCGAAAAATTTGTACCTCAAAGTCTTTAATTTACACTAGTATTGCTCTTCCGTTTGCACTTTTATTTTTGCTATTATCTAAATAAAAATCGATACGACCTAGTTGTAAGCCATAACAACCAACTTGGTTAACTAGCATATTTTCTCCAAGACTATTTTTTGTGACTGTTGGTTTCTTTAAAAATGTATGTGTGTGACCTCCAATTATTAAATCAATATTATTAGTCACTTTTGCTAAATTTAAATCACACATATTTTCAGGAAACTTACTGTAATAGTAGCCAATATGCGACAAACAAATAACAATATCGCACTGCTCGTCTTCTTTTAAAATTCTGCTCATATCTTGTGCAGTTTCTACAGGATCGAGATAAACTGTCTCTTTGTACATTCTCTTATCTACTAGGCCTTGTAATTTAATGCCTAGTCCAAACACACCAATTCTAACACCATCTTTAACAAATACTTTGTAAGGTTTAACGTGTCCATCCATTACTGTGTTGGAGAAGTCGTAATTAGCAGATAAAAAATCGAAACTTGCATGTGGTAGTTGCGCAACTAGGCCATCTAATCCGTTATCAAAATCATGATTTCCAATAGTTGCGGCATCATATTTTAATTTACTCATTAACTTAAATTCCAGCTCTCCACCATAATAATTAAAATACGGAGTGCCTTGAAAAATGTCACCAGCGTCTAATAATAAAGTATTCGGGTTTTCTGCTCTAATATTTTCTACTAAAGTGGCTCGTCTTGCAACACCTCCTTGGTTAGCATTTCTACCATCTTTTGGTCCAAACGCATCAATATGACTATGCACATCGTTTGTGTGTAATATGGTAATTTTTTTTGTTTTTGGTGCTAAACTAAAAGATTGAAAGCTTAGACTTCCTAAGCCTATTAATGCTGTTGCAGCAGTGGATTGTTGTATAAATTCTCTACGTTTCATAAAAAAAAAGGACTTAGTTAAGCTTTATAAATCTATTATCAATTTCTGGAGCAATTGTATCTACTTTTTTAAAGTAATCTATAAATGCATTTCTAATTTTGTAATTTAAATCGTAAACCGTATCGTTGGTTTGAAAAAACGTCATGCGATCTCCTCCAGAATATAAGTAATCGTTAGTTGCTACATAATAGGTTTTATCTTTTTCTATTGGTTTATTGTTTATGGTTGCTTTGTTAATGCTGTAATCTTTATTTAGTGTTAATTGTAAGCCTTGTATTGGGTGTGCACGTTTTGCTTTACTAAGATATTCGGTCATTTTATTAATTTGCTCTCCTTTTAAGGCTACAATAACAATACTATTTTCAAAAGGCATAATCTCATAAGCAGTTCGAGAAGTTATGTTTCCTTTAGAAATTATTGCGCGAATACCACCATGATTTAGCAATACTGCATCAATGGTTTTCCCTGTTCTAGTATTAAAAACGGGATTACTTTGCTCTAAAACAACATCTGCAAATAAATTTCCAATTGCTGTATTAAATTCGCCATCGGTTTTAGAATAGGTGTCTATTGAATATGCTAAAACACTATCTAAATCGTTATTAACATGTTCTCTGTAAGGTTTTATAAACGCATCAATTTCAGCATTTAATGCTATAGTGTCTTTAATTGGTATGCGTTTACCTTCAATTTTGGTGATTTGGTAGTTTTCTTTTTTACAACTATAAGAAGTTATAAAAATGAGAATTAAAATAAGAGGTCTAAAATTCATTATAATTTGCTGTTATTAAAAGAGACAATTGTGACTACTTTTGCTACTTTTGTACAAAGTAATAAAGATAAATGATTTTAAAGGGTTTAAAAGAAAAATCTAACAAAAAGCTTATAAATAAATTACAAAGCAAACGTTTAGTAACCGATAGTAAGCGTAAAATAAAATCGGTTGCATTTTTGTATGTTATTGAAAAAGAAGAAGATGTGAAGAAACATGAAGCCTTGTTGGTGAAGTTTTCAAAACAATTCAATACATTAAATTCAGTAGCGTTAGATTTAAGAAAGAAACCACAAAAGGAGTTAGAAGTACAAACCTTTAATGCTAAGTCTATTGGTTGGAAAGGGAAAGTTAAATCAAATACACTAAGCGATTTTTTAAAACAAGATTACGATGTGCTCATTAACTTTTATACCAATAATATAGTGCCTTTACACGTTGTAAATGCAAAAACAAAGGCATTAATAAAAGTTGGATTGTTTCAAACAGAGCACGATTTAAACGATTTAATAATAGATACTGCAATAGAAAAACCAGATGTTTTTTTAGCCGAAATGCTTAAATATCTAAAAATACTAAACCCAAAACACAATGACTAAAAATAAATTTGTAGGTACTGGAGTTGCATTAGTAACCCCTTTTAAAAAAGATTTAACTGTAGATTACAATGCATTAATAAAAATTGTTAATCATAATATTGAAAACGGTACAGATTATTTAGTTATTAGTGGTACAACAGGAGAAAGTGCAACCATAACTGCACAAGAAAAAAAAGAGATTGTTGCCACTATAGCAAAAGCAAATAATAAACGTGTACCACTAGTTTTAGGTATTGGCGGAAATAATACAACAGAGGTTATTAAAGAGATTCAAAATACAGATTTGTCGCAAATAGATGCCTTATTGTCTGTATCTCCATACTATAGCAAACCCACACAAGAGGGATTGTATGCTCATTTTAGAGCTATTTCGCAAGTCTCTCCAGTGGATATTATTCTATATAATGTACCAGGACGAACCTCTAAAAACATGTTGCCTGAAACCACATTGCGTTTGGCAAACGATTTTAGTAATATAATAGCTGTTAAAGAAGCAGGAAACGATTTACACCAGTACTACAAACTATTAAAAGACAAACCAGAAGACTTTTTAATAATCTCTGGAGACGACGATTTAGCTTTAGGTGTTGTGTTAGCAGGTGGAGCAGGAGTAATATCTGTAATTGGACAAGCCTTAACAAAAGAATTTACAACAATGATAAATTTAGGCTTAGAAGGTAAACCCAAAGAAGCCTTTAAACTACATTACCAATTAATGGATTGTGTATCTGCAATATTTTCTGAAAATAATCCAGCAGGAATTAAAGCTGTATTAGAAAATTTAAATCTTTGCGATGCTACAGTTAGACTACCCTTAGTAGAAGCAACAGTAGCTCTTAAACATAAAATCGCGCAGCAACTTACTAATTTTAGTTAAATTATACTTAAACCTAAAGTTTAACTTGTTTCTAGCCTTATTTTAGCAGAAAATAATATTTTTAAAATCCATAAAATTAACTTAATTTTGCATTCTGTTTAAAATTCTGAAAATTATTGATTTGTAATTTTTAAATCTCAAGGAAGAGTAAGAGGAAACAAATTCCATTAGAGCAATTAAAAACAGTAAAAATAACTAATGAAAAAACTTTTTTATATTCTAGTAACTTTCACAATACTAAGTTCTTGTAGCGACTATCAAAGAATGCTCAAAAACGAAGATATAGGTGAAAAATTTAAATTTGCCGAAAATTTATACGACCAAGGTAAATACTCTAAAGCCAATAAACTATTTGCTCAAATAGTACCTAATTACAGAGGAAAACCTCAAGCCGAAAAATTAATGTATTTGTATTCTGATACCTTTATGAAAATGAAGAATTATTACGTTGCAAGCCATCAATTTCAACGTTTTGTAGAAGCGTATCCTCGTAGTGAGAAAGTTGCAGATGCTGCCTTTTATAGTGCAAAAAGTGCTTACATGTTGTCTCCAGTGTACTCTAAAGACCAAACAGAAACTCAAGAAGCTATAGATAAATTACAGTTATTTATCAATTTATATCCAAAATCTCAATACACAGAAGAAGCTAATAAGTTAGTACAAGAACTAGATTACAAATTGGAGAGAAAAGCATTTGAAATAGCAAAACAATTTAATCACGTTTCAGATTATCAAGCTGCTTTAAAAGCATTCGATAATTTTGTGTTTAACTTTCCAGGTTCAACCTTTAGAGAGCAAGTAGCATTTTTAAAATTAGATTCGGCTTACAAACTTGCAGTAAACAGTATAGAAGTTAAAAAGCAAGACAGATTAGAAACCGCTAAAGCCTATTACGAGAACTTTAAATCAAATTTCGCAACATCCCAAGATATGGATAAAGCTAATAAAATGATTGAAGTGATAAACGAACAATTACAACAATACAGTACAAAACCCTAATACAAAAATGGATTT
Source organism: Lacinutrix salivirga (assembly GCF_053604675.1). NCBI lineage: Bacteria > Pseudomonadati > Bacteroidota > Flavobacteriia > Flavobacteriales > Flavobacteriaceae > Lacinutrix > Lacinutrix salivirga. The sequence goes on along the minus strand of NZ_JBSHNP010000103.1, from coordinate 223,442 downwards.
AAAGAAAATTGATGCGCCATTAACAACAGTAACATATAATCGTAACGCTGTTGATGCAGAAACAGGAAATATTTATGAGTCTATCTCAATAATTTCTAGAAGAGCAGAACAAATAAATTCTGAAATAAAAAAAGAATTAATTGAAAAGCTTGAAGAGTTTGCAACTTATAACGATAGCTTAGAAGAAGTTTTTGAAAACAAGGAGCAAATTGAAGTGTCTAAGTTTTACGAAAAATTACCAAAACCACACGCATTAGCAGTACAAGAGTGGTTAGATGGTAAAATCTATTACAGAAAGACTAGCGAAGATAACGCAGAATAATAACCAGGTATGTCTATATTAAGCGGCAAAAATATTTTACTAGGCATTAGTGCTGGTATTGCTGCTTACAAAACAGCCACCTTAGTTAGAGGATTTATAAAAGCAGGTGCCAATGTAAAAGTTGTTATGACGCCTGCTTCTAAAGATTTTATTACACCTTTAACACTTTCCACACTATCTAAAAATCCTGTAGAATCTTCTTTTTTTGACGATAAAGATGATAATGCACAATGGAACAATCACGTAGAATTAGGACTTTGGGCAGATTACTTTATAATAGCACCTGCAACTGCAAATACACTGTCTAAAATGGCACATGGTACTTGCGACAACTTGTTGTTAGCCACTTACTTATCGGCTAAATGTCCTGTATATTTTGCTCCTGCAATGGATTTGGATATGTATAAGCATCCTTCTACAACAGCCTCATTTAATACATTAAAATCCTTTGGTAATATTATGATTCCTGCAACTTCTGGTGAATTAGCCAGTGGTTTAGTAGGTCAAGGTCGTATGGCAGAACCAGAAGATATAGTGGCTTTTATAGAACAAGACATTTTAGGGAAGTTGCCACTTAAAAACAAAAAAATACTAATTACAGCAGGTCCAACTTACGAAGCTATAGATCCAGTACGTTTTATTGGTAATCACTCTAGTGGAAAAATGGGTTTTGAAATCGCTAAAGCTTCAGCTAATTTAGGTGCTGAGGTTATTTTAGTTACAGGTCCAACTTACCAAAAAACCACACACAGTTTAATTACAACCATTTCTGTTACAAGCGCAGAACAAATGTATGTAGCTTGCCACAAGTATTATAAAACTGTAGATGTTGCGATATTAAGTGCTGCTGTAGCAGATTACAGACCTAAAAATGTAGCGTCAGACAAAATAAAAAAGAAAGACTCTACGTTAATCATAGAATTAGAAAAGACTAAAGATATTTTAGCATCCTTAGGCGAAATAAAAACCAAACAACTCTTAGTTGGTTTTGCACTAGAAACTAATAATGAGTTAGAATATGCAAAAGGAAAATTAAAAAAGAAGAATTTAGACTTAATTGTATTAAATTCGTTAAAAGATAAAGGTGCTGGTTTTAAAAAAGACACTAACAAAGTTACTATTATAGACAACCAAGATAACCTTACAGAGTATAAATTAAAATCTAAAGCAGAAGTGGCTGTAGATTTGTTAAACGAAATAATAAAAAAACTAGATGCGTAATATATTTGTCCTTTTTGCTTTTGTTTTCACGGTAATTATTAGCGCTCAAGAACTTAATTGTAGCGTAGTTGTTAATGCACAATTAACAGGTAGAGAAGACCAGCAAATTTATAAAACGCTCGAAAAACAAATAAACGAGTTTGTTAATAAAACAAAATGGACTAAAAAAGAATTTACAACACAAGAACGTATAAACTGTAGTTTTGTGATAAATATTAACGAGTTTTCTGGCGAGAATTACCAAGCCTCAATACAAGTACAAGCCTCACGACCTGTTTATGGTTCCACTTACAGCTCGCCAATTTATAGTGTAAACGATAAAGATTTTGCTTTTAGATATTTAGAGTTTCAAAACATGGTATATAATCCAAATCAATTTGAGTCTAATTTAATCTCAGTACTAGCTTTCCACGTATATATGATTTTAGGTTTGGATGCAGATTCTTTTGAGCAAGGTAGTGGAGACGAGTATTTTAAACAAGCACAGCAAATTACCAATTACTCGCAACAAGAAAATTTTAAAGGCTGGAAATTAGAAGATGGTTTACAAAGTAGATTTGCATTAATAGACAATATGTTATCTCCAACATATAAGGAGTACAGAGATGTGATGTATAATTACCACAGAAAAGGCTTAGACCAAATGAGTACAAGCGCAAAAGCGGGTAAAAATGAAATAGCAGAAGCATTAAATGCATTTCAGGTAATGAATAGGCGCAGACCAAACTCTTATATACTACGAACGTTTTTTGATGCGAAAGCAGACGAAATTGAACAAATATTTACAGATGGACCAAGTGTTGATATCTCTAATTTAATAGATGTTTTAAATAGAGTTGCACCAATGCATTCCAGCAAATGGAGAAACATTAAATACTAGTCTTTAGTAACAAGTAATACATACTAAAAAAGTTGAAAGTGACAACTTTTAGCTTTTCACTTTAACTCTTTAATTCTAAGCATGCTTAGTTCATTATCCATAAAAAATTACGCTTTAATAGATCAACTTCAGGTTGATTTTAACAATGGATTATCCATAATTACTGGCGAAACTGGAGCAGGAAAATCCATACTACTAGGAGGTTTGTCACTTATTTTAGGAAAAAGAGCAGATTTAGGAAGCCTACGAGACCCTTCAAAAAAATGTGTAATAGAAGCTGTTTTTGATATTACACACTACAATCTTAAAGCACTATTTAAAACCGAAGATTTAGATTTTGAACCACAAACAATAATACGACGTGAGATATTGCCTTCGGGTAAATCTAGAGCGTTCGTAAACGATTCTCCTGTAAATTTAAGTAGTTTGCAGCTTTTAGCAGAGCGTTTAGTAGATATTCACTCGCAAAACGAAACACTACAACTTGTTGACGATGCGTTTCAGTTTCAAGTTATAGATGCATTAGCACAAACACAGTTAAATAGTTCTAAATATAAAGCAGAATTAAAAAGCTATAAAATCCTGTTGAAGGAGTTAGAACAGCTTCAGCAACATAAAGCAGATGCCATAAAGGAGTTCGATTATAATTCCTTTTTATTAAAAGAATTAGAAGATGCAAAACTAAAAGAAGGAGAGCTTGAAAAGTTAGAAGAAGAATACGAGACACTTAATAATGTAGAAGAAATTCAAGAACAACTTACCGAAGCAAATCAATTGTTGACAGATGAAAATATTGGGATATTAACTCAATTAACCACGTTAAAAAACAAGTTTGCAAAATTATCTCAACTCTCTAGTAAATACGTAGCAATTTCCGAGAGAATACAAAGTAGTGTAATAGATTTGGACGATGTGTTTGCCGAAATCGAAAATTTTGAAAGCCAATTAGAAGCAGATCCAGACAGACTAAGTGTAGTAAACACTAAACTACGTGTGTTAAACGATTTAATGAAAAAACATTTAGCATCAAACGTTTCTGAACTAATTGATATAAAAAACACACTAGCTGAAAAAGTAGCGACAACTCAAAATTTAGAAGCTACAATAGCTGAAAAAGAAGCTACAATTAAAGCCTCTGAAAAGAAATTAGATGTTGAAGCTTTAGAGATTTATAATAAACGACAAAAAGCCATACCAGAATTAGTAAAACAACTCGAATCAATTTTGAAGCATTTAGGCATGTCCAATGCGCAATTTAAAATTGAAACTACTTTTGGAACCAACTACTACTACAATGGTAAGGAAACACTATCGTTTTTGTTTTCGGCAAATAAAGGCGGACAATTTAACAGCTTAAAAAAAGCGGCTTCTGGCGGAGAACTCTCTAGAATAATGTTGGCTATAAAATCGGTTTTGTCTAAATATGTAAAACTTCCAACAATTATTTTTGATGAAATAGATACAGGCGTTTCTGGCGAAATCTCTAATAAAATGGCAGATATTATGCTGCAAATGAGTAAAAGTATGCAAGTAATTAGTATTACGCATTTACCACAAATAGCAGCAAAAGGGCACACCCATTTTAAAGTATTTAAGGAAGATATTGCACAAGTAACCACTACGCAATTATTAATGCTTACCGAAGAAGAGCGCATAGTAGAAATCGCTCAAATGTTGGGAGGTAAAGAGTTGTCGTCTTCTGCAATTGCACACGCAAAAGAGTTGTTAAATTAATAAAAAACATGTAGTTACAATGAATGATTTCAACGAAGCTGAGGATATACTTTTTGAAGTAGATTCATTAATCTCTCAAGAAAAAATAGTAGAAGCCAAAGACTTATTATATCAAGTATTAGAAAGTTTTCCGGATTATTGTAAAGCACACAATCACTTGGGATGGATTTTTCATCAAAAAATAACAAACTACCCAAAAGCCGAAGCACATTTTAAATTGGCATTAAAATATGCTAATGGCTATTTTGCACCTTACATAAACTACTCTTATTATTTATTAGATGTAGGTAAGTATAATGAAATGATAGAATTTGGTGAGAAATCTTTAAAAATAGAAGGAGTAGATAAAGGCACAATATTAAACCAAATGGGGAAAGCCTTTGAGTTGACCAATAAATTAGAAACCGCTTACTTATTTTATAAAGAAGCTAAAATTAATTCTACAGCTTCTGGTTATATTGAAGAAATAAACGCATCATTATATAGAGTAAAAGATAAGATGAATGTGTTTCAAAAAATTAAGTTTATTTTTAAATAAAACAATATACTAATCAATTAAAACTACAATTATGTCATATAATTTACTAAAAGGAAAACGCGGAATTATTTTTGGAGCACTAGATGAAAACTCTATAGCTTGGAAAACCGCAGAACGTGTACACGAAGAAGGTGGAACCTTTATATTAACAAACGCTCCAGTTGCTATGCGAATGGGACAAATAGATGAGTTAGCAATAAAAACCGACTCGCAAATTATACCAGCCGACGCGACCTCTTTAGAAGATTTAGAAAACTTAATCTCTAAATCCACCAATATTTTAGGAGGTAAATTAGATTTTGTGTTGCACTCCATTGGTATGTCTGTTAATGTAAGAAAAGGAAAGGATTATACAGATCAAAATTATGCGTGGACGCAAAAAGGAACAGATGTATCTGCAATGTCTTTCCATAAAGTGATGCAAACCTTATATAAGCAAGACGCTATGAATGAATGGGGAAGCATTGTAGCCTTAACCTATATGGCAGCACAACGTGTTTTTCCAGATTATAATGATATGGCAGATAATAAAGCCTATTTAGAAAGTATTGCACGTAGTTTTGGGTATTTTTTTGGTAGAGATAAAAAGGTAAGAGTAAACACCATTTCTCAATCGCCAACACCAACTACTGCAGGAAGCGGAGTTAAAGGCTTTGATGGCTTTTTGGAATATGCAGATAAAATGTCGCCATTAGGTAATGCAACTGCAATGGATTGTGCAAATTATACAGTATCACTGTTTAGCGAATTAACAAAGCGAGTTACACTACAAAACTTATATAATGATGGTGGATTTAGTAATATGGGAGTGAGTGATGCAGTAATGGATGCATTTATGAAAAATAAAGAGTAACAACTTAAGTACTAGGTAAGCATAGTAAATATTAAGACTTCGTTAACATTTTAACGAAGTTTTTTGTTTTTTATCGATTAGTGTGTTTTTGAGTAGAAAGGTTAACATATTATCAATATTTTTAGAAAATGTTTAATTAATTAACTAAAACTTTATAACATGAAAAAAATTACTTTATTATTTTTTGTTGCAGTTCTTAGCTCATTGACAGCTATGGCTCAATATTCGTTTCCTGCAGTCGCTGGTCCTACTAACGTAGCAAACGGAACTCCAGTTACACTAAATATTAACGATGCAGCCAATACTGCAGGTGCAACTGCTGGGTCTTACTTAACATTTACTGTTACTGCAGACTGGGTAGCTGGTGGAGGTGGACCATGGTCTAGTGAAGCTGACTTAACAGTTACTACTGCAGCTGGAAGCGTTTCTTTTGATTCTGCTACTTCTGGAGATGCTAGTAGTGGTGCTGCAACTAGTTTAAGTTTCGATGGTGCTTTTACTGCGCCTTACGACCCTTCAACAGATGGTACTCTAACTTTAGAACTTAGTCAATCTTATGGTGGTTCTGATGCAGATTGGTCTAACATTGTTGTAACTATTGTTGCATGTTTACCTCCTGCAGCTACAACTGCTGTTGTTGACGATTGTGCTAATAACCAATTCACTATCGATGTTGATGTTACAGATTTAGGTTCTGCTACATCTGTATCTATTTCTAATGATGCTGGTGTTGCTGCAACTACTGGAATTACTGCTATAGGAATGCAAACTGTTGGTCCTTTTCCTGCAGGTACAGCTGTAAATTTAACTTTAGAGCACGACCAAGATGCTGGTTGTAATGTTGATTTAGGTTCTAGTCTTGATGGATGTCCTTCATCTAACGATGAGTGTACTGGCGCTTTACCAATAGCATGTGGAGATACTGTAACAGGATCTACTGTTGCTGCTACAGATAGTGGAAACAACGCAGCTTTTGATGTGTTTTACTCATTTACAGACACAGTGTTACAAGATGTTACATTAAGCTTATGTAACTCAAGTTACGATACTTACATTAGAGTATTTGACGACTGTCCTCAAACTAACGAAATTGCAGGTAATGACGATTCTTGTGGAACAAGATCTGAGGTTACTTTTACTGCACAGCCTAATACAACTTACTACATTATGGTTGAAGGTTATGCTGGTACTGAAGGTGCTTTTGAATTATCAGCAACTTGTATTCCTAACGTTCCTGCGCCAGGAAATGATTTATGTTCTGCTGCTACACCTTTAGATTTAGGAGTTCCATTAACTGGTGAAACAACTGCAGGTGCTACAGATGATTCAACTGGTACTACAGATGATACAACTTGCCAAGGTTTCACATTCAAATCTGATGTATGGTACACAATAGTTGCTCCAACTTCTGGAGAGGTTACTATAGAAACTACGGCTACAGGTACTTCAACTGCTGCTAGTATCGCTTTATATCCTAACTGTACTCAATTAGACTCTGAGTCTTTGGGTTGTAACGTAGGTGATGCTACAGGTGCAACATTAGCTGTTGTTGGTCTTACTGGAGGTACAACTTATTATGTAAGAGTTTGGAGTGATGGTGTTGCTGCAAGAGGAGCACAACAACGTGTTGAAGGTACATTTGACATCTCTGCTGTTGATACTACGTTATCTACTGTAGATTTCGATAATGGGTCTTTATTCTCTTACTATCCAAACCCTGTTAACAATACATTATCATTACAGTCTCAAAAAGAGATTTCTAATGTAGCTGTATTTAACATGTTAGGTCAAGAAGTATTAAGAAATGCACCTAATACTGTAAACAACGACGTAGATATGTCTAACTTACAGTCAGGAGCTTACTTTGTACAAGTAACAATTTCTGGTACTACTGAAACTATTAGAGTTATCAAAAACTAATTAGTTTTTAATACATATTTTAAAAGCCACCTTTTTAGGTGGCTTTTTTTATTGCCTTTAGTTACCTTTGTGATAATGGATTTACATTTATCTTTTATTATACCTGTTTATAATAGGCCAGAAGAAATTAAAGAACTTTTAGAAAGTTTTTGCGCTTTAAAAACTACAGCTAGTTATGAAATTGTTATTGTAGAAGATGGCTCTACCATTAGTTCTAAGCCTATAATAGACACTTACAAGACTAAATTAAATATAGCATACTACTTTAAGGAGAATACAGGTCCTGGCGACTCCAGAAACTTTGGTATGAGAGCGGCAACGGGTAATTACTTTATAATTTTAGATAGCGATTGTATTTTGCCTCCTAATTATTTAGATACTGTGTTAAACAGCCTAAACAACCATTATGTAGATTGCTTTGGTGGACCAGACGCTGCGCACAACTCTTTTACAAACTTGCAAAAAGCAATAAATTTTGCAATGACTTCCTTTATTACCACAGGAGGTATTAGAGGTAAAGTTAGTAGTATAAATAAATTTCAGCCAAGAAGCTTTAATATGGGCTTATCTAAAAAAGCATTTGCAGCAACACAAGGGTTTGGGAATATCCATCCTGGTGAAGATCCAGACTTATCTATTAGACTATGGAATTTAGGATTTGAAACCAAACTAATAGTAGATGCCTATGTGTACCATAAACGCAGAATTTCTTGGTCTAAGTTTTACAAGCAAGTGCATAAATTTGGTAAGGTGAGACCTATATTAAATAGTTGGCATCCAGAAACAAAAAAAATTACGTATTGGTTTCCTACATTGTTTATATTTGGATGTATTGTTGCTTTAATAACTGCAATGTTTGGTTATTGGTTTCCAATATATTGTTATATATTATATATAATTATAGCTTTTATTTTGGCTTTATTTGCTACAAAAAGTTTAGCTGTGGCAATTCAGTCAATGGTTGCAGTTTTTATACAATTTTATGGTTATGGAACAGGTTTTTTAAAATCTGTATTTGCGATACAAGTTTTAAAAAAGAAACCAGAAACCTATTTTCCAGAATTATTTTTTAAAAAATAATGATAAAAACAATTAAAAATAAAATAGTAAAATCTATAAAAAGTAGGAGGTTAAATGTGTTTATTTTCTTCTTTATGTTTGCTTTTATTATTTTATTAATAACAAAATTATCTAAAGACTATACAAACACTTTAAGTTTTAGTATTAAAAATAAAAACCTTTCCGAAGAAATTATTTTAATAAATAACAATAACACTTTACAAGTTACACTAAAAGCACAAGGCTTTAAATTTTTAAAATACTATGTAAAAAAGCCCAATTTAATTATAGACTTTAAAGAAGATGTTATAAAAAAGGACACCTTTTTTTTATGGACAAAAAACAAGGGAATTTCTAATATTATAAAACAATTTAGTAAAAATGAAGATGTAATTACTATAAATCCAGACTCTTTAGTTTTTCTATATGATAGTTATAGTAAAAAACGAATACCAATAGTGCTAAATCAAAATATACGTTTTAATCCAGGTTATAACGTATTAGATCAATCCCTATCGCTAACTCCAGATTCTGTGACCATTATTGGAGCAGAAAGTATAGTGAAGTATATTAATAGTGTAGAAACAGAACAATTAATTTTAGAGAATGTTAATGAAAACATTAGTGCTTGGATAAAATTAAAGCCAATAGATACAGTTGCTAATCTAAAGGTTTCACATCAAAAAGTAAAACTAAACGCTGAGGTAGAAAAATTTACAGAAGGGAACTTAAGCATTCCAATACAAATAATAAATACACCAAAGGATTTAGAAGTTAAATTTTATCCTAAAGCTGTAAAATTAAAATTTTATACAAGTTTAAAAGCGTTTTCGAGTATTACCGAAAAAGATTTTAAGGTTATTTGCGATTTTGCAAAAGTTCAAGACAACCAAAATTATATGATACCAGAATTGGTAACAGTCCCTAAAGCGGTTAAAACGACTAAAATAGATAACAAAAAAATTGAATTTATAATAGAGTCCAAATGATTATAGTAGGTTTAACAGGAGGAATTGGTAGCGGAAAAACTACTGTTGCTAATTTTTTTAGTGCATTAGGAGTGCCTGTTTACATTGCAGATGTTGAAGCAAAAAAGCTTATGAATAGGTCTAAAGTTATAAAAAGAAAATTAATAGCTCTTTTTGGCGAAGACGCCTATAAAGACAACGAATTAAATAGAAAATATATAGCTGAAATTATTTTCAAAAATAAAGAGATGTTAAATAAAATGAATGCTATTGTACATCCAAAAGTAGCAAAGCATTTTATAAAATGGACTAAAAAACAAAACGCTTCTTATATTATTAAAGAAGTTGCTATATTATTTGAAAACGGCAGCTACACGTCCTGCGATTTTATAATTACAGTAACCTCTCCAAAACAAACAAGACTAAAACGCGTTATTAAACGGGATGCTTCAACTACAAAAAAAGTTGAATCTATTATGAAAAACCAATGGGAAGACGACGCCAGAATTAAGCTTTCCGATTTTGTGATAAATAATGATAATTTAGAAGATACTAGGTGTCAAGTGGTTAAAATCCATAATAAAATTTTAAAAAGTATTGGCTAAACCCAAAACTTTAACATTTTTGTTAATGTAAGGTTAAATGCATTAAGTACTAAATGTTAAAATGTTAATTTTGATTAATGAGCAAAAAATTATTTGTCCTACTGGTGGTTTTAATGAGCTTGTCTTTAATAGGAATCATATCCATTCAGGCCTATTATATCAACAATTCAGTAGAAAATGAGAAAAAGCAATTTAATTTTAATGTTAGGAAGGCATTAAGCTTTGTTTCTCAAAGAATAGAAGATAGAGAATATAGAGAATTAAAAGCTAAGTTAGATAAGTTAATAGATCAAGGAGTAGTAGTGGACTCTACTGCCTTTAGAGATTTTTATTTTAAAAGCGACGATGTAAACTCTAACGAAACTTTATTGTATAGAAATAGTGTTTTAGAAGAAAACTATAAATTATCTTCTTCGCTCTTTGACATAGGTTTAGATAGTGTAACAATAAAACGAGTTTTAAACAGTAGTCAATCCAAAGTTGTAAGTAAAAATACGATTGAAACTGAAGGCGAAACCGATTTAGACGCTATGTTATTATCCATTGGCAAAATTACAAGAGGGGAACAGGTTTTTTACGATGATTTATATGAAACTGTTTCCGTAAAAACACCAATTCACAAAAGGGTAAAAGCAGATGAAATTCAAAGATTATTAGATTTCAAATTAGTTGAAGATGGAATAAACATACCATACGAATTTGCTATTTATAGTAATGATTTAGCGACTAAAGTACAAAGTGAAAATTTTGAACTAGAAAAAAATAAGACGTATAAAATACCAATTTTTGAGAATGAAAATTCAAAAAGTAAATTTAAGCTACTAGTTAATTTTCCTGAAGGGAATAAATTTATTTTATCAAATGTTGTAGGCATGATTTTGTTGTCTATAATATTTACATCGATTATAATTATAGCATACTCTAGTGCTTTATTTCAATTAATAAAGCAACGTCAGATTTCTGAAATCAAAACAGATTTTATTAACAACATGACGCATGAATTTAAAACACCAATTGCAACTATAAATTTAGCGTTAGATGCCATTAGAAACCCTAAAATAATTAACGACCAAGAAAAGGTTATGCGTTATTTAGGAATGATAAAAGAAGAGAACAAACGTATGCATGCGCAGGTAGAAAATGTGCTTAGGATATCTAAACTTGAAAAAAATGAGCTTAATATAAGTAAGGAAAGGGTGGACTTGCACGACTTAGTAGAAGATGCTATATCACATATCGAATTAATTGTGGAAGATAAAAACGGAAAATTAACTTCTAACTTAAAAGCAGAAGCGTCTTCGGTATTAGCAAACGAAACACATTTTACAAATGTTATTGTTAATATGTTAGACAATGCAGTGAAGTACTCGCCAGAAGCTCCTAAAATAGAAGTTTCTACAGAACAAGTAGGAAACAATATTTTATTAAAAATTAAAGATAATGGTAGCGGAATGAGTAAAGCCGCACAAAAAAAGGTGTTCGAAAAATTTTATAGAGAACACACAGGAAATATACATAATGTTAAAGGACATGGACTAGGTTTAGCCTATGTTAAAAGAATTGTAGATGACCATCAAGGTCATGTATCAGTAGAAAGTGAAAAAGACAAAGGAAGCACATTTACAATAAAGCTTCCACTAATATCATAAGACTATGGAAGAACAACAAAAGAAAATATTACTAGTAGAAGATGATCCAAATTTTGGAATTGTTTTAAAGGATTATTTATCAATGAATGATTACGAAGTTACACATGCCAAAAATGGTATGGAAGGCTTTGAAAAATTTAAAAAAGATGATTTTGATCTTTGCATCTTAGATGTTATGATGCCTTATAAAGACGGCTTTACATTAGCAAAAGAAATTAGAGAAAAAAATACAGATGTTCCAATTGTTTTTCTAACCGCTAAGGCAATGAAAGAAGACGTGTTAAAAGGCTATAAAGTAGGCGCAGACGACTATTTAAATAAACCTTTTGATAGTGAGGTGCTTTTAATGAAAATTAAAGCAATAATGCAGCGTAAAGCAACAGAAACTGTAGCAGATAGCAAACAATTTGAATTTAAAATAGGAAGTTTACATTTAAACTCTAAACTTCGATTTTTACGTCAAGGCGATAAAGAACCTATTAAACTATCGCCTAAAGAAAACGAGCTGTTACGTTTACTAGCTTTACATGAAAATGATTTAATGCCTAGAGAGTTAGCACTAACAAAAATATGGAGAGACGATAACTATTTTACCTCTCGTAGTATGGATGTTTACATCGCAAAGTTAAGGAAGTATTTAAAGTTAGACGAAAACGTAGAAATATTAAATATACATGGAGAAGGATTTAGGCTAGTTGTTAACCAATAATTTAATTCTTAATTAATACTAAAAAGCGCTAGTAACAATTGTTATTAGCGCTTTTTGTTTTTTTCTTACTCTAAAATACTAAGATCCATTTTGTTATCTATACTGGTTTTAGCGTCTGAAATTAAATTTGTTATTTCTTTTTTAATAGCTTCACTGTACATCTTGTTTGTAGTATGTTTATTTAAGTGGTTTAGCATAGCTAGTAGTTTCTGTACTAATATAACATCGTGCTTACAATAAGTCCTCAAAGCAGCCATTACTTGGTATAATAATTTCTCAAAACTTAGTGTGTTTAGTAAAACCAATGGCTCGTCTTCAGTATAAGCAATGCTAATGTCTTTTTTTTGTAATCTTAAATAAAATAATTTGCTTAAATAATCGATAGCATTTATTGCTGTACCAGGATCATTAATACCAGGAGACATTGCTTTAACAGCAACTTCGGTAATTTGTTTAAAAGCAAAAATATAATTATCTTCAACTAATTCACTTTTAGAAAAATCGAAATTTCTATAGATGCTCTCAATAGTTTCTTCATCTAATTTTTTATTGGTTTTAAACAAAATGTCTTCATCTAAAATAAACATACCTTTAATTTGAGCAACATAAATTTTAGCATCATTTTCTTTAGCAATGTTACAAATAGAATCTATCGAAATATTTTGTAAGTAAGCTGCGGATTTTACTTTATAATCTTTCCAGTTGTTAGTATCTGGGAACTCTTCAGTTTTATCTTTTTCCGAATTTATTAATTGCGTCAATCGTTTTTCAGCTTTATTAAAAATCTTATCCATTATATTATTAATCTGAATTTCTTGCGAAATAGAATGAATAAAATAAATAAAAGCACCTAAACATAAAACCATAAAAATAATAGCCAATAAAACCGAAAAGCCTGGTAATTGGTATTTATTACTATTTGGTTTTATAGATACTAGTATAAATATGCAATACAGAATGGTTGCAATGTAAGTTCCTAAAATAATTTGATGTCTTCTGTTAGAAATAAGACCTGGCAAAAGTCGTGGCGAAAAATTACTTGAGGCTTGGTTGAGCAAAATCATTACCATAGAAAAGCTAAATACCATAATGGAAATTAGTCCAGCAATAAATGTAGTAAGTAGCACACGTGCAGTTTCTGTGTTGTTAATTACAATTTCTGGAACTGTATCTAATAAGTATTTAGAAATACCTTTACTTTCTAAGTAAAACATAACGTAAGCAAATACACAACCAGCGAATGCTATAATAGAAGGAAAAAAGGCTATTTTATCTTTTAGCCTGTAAAAATATCTTAGAAAAGTAAATAGTTTGTCTTTCATATTGCAAGTTATTATTTAAAGATATTGAAACTCTAAAACTATAACTAATGCATATCATCAAAATTTATGCTCTTTTCCTAAGTTACACTGTTTGTAAATTGTATTTAGTAAATACTGTCTAAAATTTTATTTGCAACATGAGGTCTAAAATGGCTGTATTCATAATAATTACTTATTGGAGTGGTGAAGCTATTAATACCAGAAAAATCATATACATTTTCTGTTTTAAATATAGACTGTAAAACGGTTAATTGTTCTTTTTCCATAGGTATTTGATCGTATATTGGAGAAATTACAATTTTATACGATGTGTTGTGTTTATTTAATATAGTTTTAATTGCTTTTAATAGTTTTAACTCTTTATTGGTAACCTCTAATTTTTTATAATTAGTGGCTGGTCTTTCTCTAAAAAAATTCTTTTTATACATTTTTTTATAATAGCCTAGGGAATCTTCTGCTATTAATTTGTCATTTCCGTAATACGAATCGTTATAAATTGGCGTAAAGGTATCTGGATATTTATATCGACGTATATAGCTTTGCATATAGTTTCTGTGTGTTTTAAATACAGAGTAATCTAAATACGCTACTATTAATTTTGGATTGAGTGAAGCCTTTAAGTTGGTGCAATAAAAGTTGAATTTTGAAATATCATTAAATATAATTGGATTAATTTGCAAATGCGACAGTTGTTTCTCTGTACCTAATAATGTGCTACGATCTATAATTATTAAGGCATAATTAATATCGAACTTTTGAGAATCTAAAAACTCTAATTTTTTATAAATGTTATAAATGCCTTCGCTCATACCATCATAATGAAACGTAGAGGCATTTTCTGGTAAGTATTGTTCCCAATGTTCTGCTTTAAAAGCTTGTGACCTAGAGCTGCCAAAAACAAATGCATTATAGTGTGCTACATCTCTATGTTTTAAGAGGATTTTTGTAGATGCTAATGTTCTATTTATAGTTACAATATTGTTGTTATCGTATAACGTATCGTAAGATTTAAAAACTTTTAAGAGGTCTAAATTTATGCCTAAGCCTGCTAGTATAATTAGAGGAAGGCAAAACAACGCTATTTTTTTTATAAAACGTGTCATACTCTAAAATTGAAAATATATAAAACGTTGTGGATTCCCAGAATATAAAAGGATTAAAAAGGCTAATCCATAATATAAAGGATATCTAACATACCATTTGTAACTAAGTGTTTCAATAGCATAAAGTTTATTTTTCCCTAACCATTCTACAATAATAAAAAAGCTAAGTATTAAAAATAGATATTTTGGTAAAAGCTCTGGAAAACTAAATAAAGAACTGTTAAACAATCCAAGTAAATAGGTGAAAGCATTATTAATAGTATCTGCTCTAAAAAAAATCCAAGCTAAAGTAACTAGCAAAAAAGTAAATACTATTTTAAGCAGGTTAGTTATTTTATTTGAAGTGATAGCTGTTTTTAAGTCTGTTTTTTTATCCCAGAAGTAATAAGGTACAAATAATAACGCATGTAGTAATCCCCAAAAAATGAAGGTCCAGTTTGCGCCATGCCAAAAACCACTAATTAAAAACACTAAAAAAATATTTCTTAATGTAAATAGTTTACTCTTTCGATTTCCTCCCAACGGAATGTATAAATAGTCTCTAAACCAGGTGGTTAATGAGATGTGCCATCGCGACCAAAATTCTTTTATGTTTTTAGAGAAATACGGAAAGGCAAAATTTTGTTTAAGGTTAAAACCAAATAAGCGTGCTGTACCAATAGCAATATCTGAATACCCTGAAAAATCACCATAAATTTGAAAAGCAAACAATACTGCTCCTAGCAACAGCGTACTTCCGGAATAGCTCTCAGGATTTGCAAAAATAATATCTACATATTTTGCGCATTGGTCTGCGATAACTACTTTTTTAAACAAACCCCAAAGTATTTGGCGCATACCATCTCTTCCTTTTTCAAAAATAAATTGTTTGGTTTTAGAAAATTGTGGTAATAAATGCGACGCTCTTTCTATTGGACCTGCTACTAACTGAGGGAAAAAGCTAACAAACGTGGCAAAATTTATAAAATTATGGGTTGGTTCTATTTTTTTTCTATACACATCTATGGTGTAGCTTAAAGTTTGAAACGTATAAAAACTAATCCCAACAGGAAGTATAATATGTAAAGAGTGTATTGTAATGGGTTGACCAAAAAAGCTAAATGCCGAAGTAAAACTATCTATAAAAAAATTATAATATTTAAAGAAACCCAGTAAACCTATATTTAAAAAAATGCTAGAGTAGAGCAGTGCTTTTCTTTTATTGGTATCTGTTGTTTTAGTAAGCGTTTTACCAATATAAAAATCTACAACTGTACTTAAAATAATTAAGCTTAAAAAACGCCAATCCCAAAAGCTATAAAACACATAACTTGCAACAAGTAGCAGTAAGTTTTGTAATTTTAGTTTGTTTTTAAAAACAAACCAATACAATACAAATACAATGGGTAAAAATACAGCAAATTCTAAGGAGTTAAAGTACATTCTTAGTTGGTATTTATTTTTAAATTTATAGCTTCAATAATGTTATCAAAAGGCGCTTTATAATCAAACCAAAGTGTGTTTTCATTGCGTTTAAACCAAGTGAGTTGTCGTTTTGCAAACCGTCTGCTATTTTTTTTAATTTCAGCAATCGAAAATTCTAAAGTCCATTCTTTATTTAAAAATTTAAAGAGTTCTTTATAACCAACAGTATTTAGTGCGTTTAAGTGTTGGTATGGTTTTAGTTGTTTTACTTCTTCTAATAATCCATGACTTAACATCATGTCAACACGCTTATTTATACGGTCGTAAATAGTTTCGCGCTCTGCTTTTAAACCAATTGAAATTACTTTAAATGGTCGTTTGTTCTTGTCTTTGTTTAAAAATGAAGAATAGGGTTTTCCAGAACCAATACAGATTTCTAACGCTCTAATTACGCGCTTTGGATTATCTATTGCAATTGAATTATAAGATAGTGGATCTAATGTTTTAAGTTGAAGCTGAAGCGTTTGTAAACCTTTTTCTTCTAATTTTAAATTTAATTGTTCTCTAACCGAAGCCTCTACTTCTGGAAAATAATCCAAACCTTTAGTTACAGCATCTACATACAAACCAGAACCACCAACCATAATTACAACATTGTGTTTTTGATGAAGCTTTTTTATGGTTTGTAACGCTTCTTTTTCGAAAGTACCAACGCTATAATGTTCTGTCACAGATTTGTTGTGAATAAAATGATGAGGTGCTTGTGCAAGTTCTTCTGGTGTTGGTGCAGCTGTACCAATACTCATTTCCTTATAAAACTGTCTGGAGTCTGCTGAAATTATTTCAGTATTAAAATAATTAGCTAGTTGTATAGATAATTTAGTTTTACCAATAGCAGTTGGACCAACTATTGAAATTAAAATGTTTTCCGAAGTATTTTCCATTAAAAATTAACGTAAAACTGTTCCGCAAATCTTACAAAATTTAGCATTATCATCATGGTGTTGTGCATGGCAAGTAATACAGCTTTGCGAGTTTAGTTGCACATTGGGTTGTACAGGGTTTTGATGTTGTGCTAATTTTTCTTTTTCAGCTTTATTACTGCTTTTAGTATATTCTGCAGATACAATTCCTGTAGGTACTGCAATAATGCCGTAACCCAAAATCATAATTATTGTGGTAATAAATTGTCCTAAAGCTGTTTGAGGTGCAATATCTCCAAAACCTACTGTAGTTAGCGTTACAATACACCAATAGACACTTTTCGGAATGTTGGTAAAGCCATTTTCTTCGCCTTCCACTAAATACATTATTGTACCAAAAATTATAGACGACACTAAAACTGCAAATAAAAACACAAATATTTTTACTCTACTTGCAATAATTGACTCTTTAAGCTGATTGGAAGCACCTAAATATCGTGCTAATTTTAAAATTCTGAATACACGTAATAAACGCAAGGCTCTTAAGGTAATTAAAGCATGAGAGCCAGCAAATACAAACGATATATACATTGGGATTGTCGATAAAAAGTCGATAACACCATAAAAACTAAAAATGTATTTAAATGGTTTTTTTACAGAAATTACTCGTAAAATGTATTCTATACTAAAGAAAATTGTTATTATCCACTCGCCAATATAAAGTAGTGTATGGTATTTAACATCAATGTGATGCACACTCTCAAGCATTACTAGTAATATACTTGCAAGAATTAAAACCAATAAAATAATATCGAAAATTTTGCCTGCAGGAGTATCAGCTTCATAAATTATTTCATGAATTTTAATTTGCCAATTTGTAAGCGGTTTCTTGTTAGACATATTTCAAAAATACTAAAACTTTAATTATTTGGTTGAGTGTTGAAGCTGTATTATTTTAAGCTTCTTATTTCTTCTTAAATAGCTTTGTATAATATGTTGGTTATCTCTATTGTTTTCCATTGGTGTTATAATGGACTCTAAGATATCAATATTATTTATTTGGTGATTTAAGTTGTAAAACCCTAAACCTTTAAATTGTCCGTTTTCTATTAAAATAGCACTCCGTTCGTAAGCATCTCTACCTTTATCTACAATTACCATGTGTTGCTTACTATAGCTATATTTATCAATTAATTGCTGTACACGTAAATTATAACTTTCGGGTTCTTCTTTTTGAATACATGCTCCATCACAGGCTTTAATTTCGAAATTAAAACAGCTAGAACTCGTTTTGTAAAGACCTGTAAGTTTTTGGCATAAATTATACTCTTCAACAGCTCTGGTCATAAAACTTTTACCACTTTGTTTATTAGTAAAAGTTGTTATTGCTTTCTTTCTTCCATCTGCTGCTTCAACAGCTAAGTTTAAATATCCTGAGGAATCTTTAAAGCCATATAGAGCATGAGTAAAAACAGTACGTGTAAGTGCTTTGTTAAATTTTGGTTTATTGCGTTTAATAGCTTCACTTTCTTTTAACAATGCAACGAGTTCACTTCCTGTTGGCTCGTAAGTTACAGCTGTTACTTGTTTTCGCATTGCTTTAGCTTTTTTTGCTTCGCTTGTAAAGTGTTGATTAACTCTACTTTTTATGTTCTTACTTTTACCAATGTATATAATTTCTCCATCTGCTCTATGCATATAATATACACCAGTAATACTAGGCAAGTCTGCGATAATATCAAGTAATCTTGGTTCTACTTGTAATTTTGGCTCTTTTCTAATAGTCTCTTTAATAATTGTTTTTTCAACATCTTTATCTAGTAATAATTTAAAGAGTTTTACAGTGGCTAAAGCGTCTCCAGAAGCTCTATGTCTATCTGTAACAGGAATACCAAGTGAGCGTACAAGTTTACCTAAACTGTAAGAAGGTAAATCTGGTATTAATTTTTTAGTAAGCTCAACAGTACAAAGTGTTTGCCTATCGAAATCAAAACCTAATCGACTAAATTCTGTACTTAAAATACGATTATCAAATTTGGCATTGTGTGCAACAAGTATTGTGCCTTCGGTGATTTCTACAATACGTCTTGCCACTTCGTAAAATTTTGGCGCATTACGTAGCATGCTACTATTTATTCCTGTAAGATTAACTACAAAAGGTTGGATGTCGCGCTCTGGATTAATTAAACTTATAAACTGATCGACAATCTCGTGACCATCAAATTTATAAACAGCAATTTCTGTAATGCCTTCTTCATTATATTTCCCTCCAGTGGTTTCTATGTCTAATATTGCGTACAAATAAAATAATTTAGTTTAAAAGTTATAACGTTAAGATGTTTTCTGTCATTGCGAGGAGGTACGACTTGGCAATCTGTTAGATAAACTCTCAATCTCCTCTCGAAATAATACTTAATTATAGTTTCTTAACCCAAAGATACTACTTCCAATTCTAACCATTGTACTGCCACAATCTATGGCAAGTTTATAATCTCCACTCATTCCCATACTTATAGTTTTTAGGTTACAATTAAAAGTTTGGTGCGTTTTTAAGTCGTTAAAAGTTGCTTTTAAACGTTTGAATTCTTGTTCAATTTGAAGTGTATCCTCAGTAAACGTAGCCATTCCCATAACACCAACAATAGTAATGTTTTTTAATTCTGAAAATTCTTGAGAGTGCACTATTTCTGAAGCTTCTTTTGGATGCATTCCAAATTTAGACTCTTCTTCGGCAATTTTTATTTGTAGCAAACAGTCTATAATTCTGTCGTGTTTTTTCGCGTGCTTGTTAATTTCTTTTAATAATTTGAAGCTTTCCACTCCATGAATTAAACTCACAAACTCAGCCATATATTTTACTTTGTTGCGTTGCACGTGGCCAATCATGTGCCATTTAATATCCTTTGGCATTTGCTCGTACTTCTCAACCATTTCTTGGATTTTGTTTTCTCCAAAAATGCGTTGTCCAGCAGTGTAGGCTTCCATTAAATCACTCACTGGTTTTGTTTTGGAAACAGCAACTAGTGTAACGTGATTTGGGAGTTGAGATTTTATGTTTTTAAGGTTTTCTTGTATGTTCATTTGTTTTCTGGTGTTGTTTTATTTGTCCTTTTATTTAAATAACACTCTTTATTTATTTTAAAAAGTAAGAGTCCTGCCTTCGCAGGAATTCATCAAAACTCATAAATAGTCACACCACTTCGTAGCTTAGGTTCAATATATGTGCTTTTTGGTGGCATTTTTAGGCCATCGTCTGCAATTTGCTTCATTTGTGTTATAGTTGCAGGAATCATACCAAAACCAACTTTAAACTCGCCACTATCTACTTTGCTTTTTAGGTTTACGACCTCTTTTTTTCCGCTTAAATAGGTAATACGAGTGTCGTTTCGTAAATCTTCAATACCTAAAATAGGTTGTAATATAGTTTTGTAAAGTAATTGTGCATCTAAAGCATCTAATGAGGTTTTAAATTCATAATTAGTTTTACGTAGATATAACGAATAAAATTCTCCATCTAAATACATACTAAAATGATGTTGTTTAGTTGGCTGGTAAGGTATAATACCTCTGTTTTCTATTCTGTATAATTCGTCCAAAGCAATTAAAAACTCTTCTTTTGTTAATCCGTTAAGATCTTTAATTAAGCGATTAAACTCGTGGATTTTAAGTTCGGATTCCGAAATTAAATAACTCATAAAAAAGTTATAACTCTCATCACCTTTATGATTTGGATTATTCGTTTTTAAATCTTTACACAACAAGTGTGACGAGGACGATCTGTGGTGTCCATCTGCAATATAAAGCGTGTTCATTTTTGCAAAAGCATCTGCTATTGCTTTAATAGAAGAAGGATCGTCTATTTGCCATAAGTAATGCGTATCTCTATAAGTTGTTGTAAACTCAAATTCTGCACGTTCTTTTTGTTTTTCGGTAATGATTGTAGCAATATCAGTATTGTCAGGATAGGTTAGGAGTACAGGTTCTGCATTAAAACCAACCGTTTTTAGGTACTCTTTAAATGTAATTTCTCTAGTTGCAATAGTGTCTTCATGCTTTTTAATGACATTATTTTCATAATCTTTCACGCTCGATGCTGCCACAATACCATTAAAAACCTGTAAATCTCTATCTACAATTTTATAAATATAAAAACTAGCTGTTTGATCTTGTTTAAAAACACCATCTTCTTTAAATTCTAAATACCTGTTTTTTACCAGTTTATAACGTGCTTCGCCAGAAATTTCTTTGTCGTATTTATAACCAGGATTTACAACATGTAAAAATGAAAACGGATTGTAATCTAATCGTGCTTCACGTTCCGCTTGTGTGTAACTTTGGTACGATCGCGATGCGACTAAGCTCACTTTGTCTCGTGTGGGTTTTACTGCTTTAAACGGTTTAATTATTGCCATATTTACTAGTAATCAGTGTTCAGTGTTCAGTGTTCAGTGAATTGTTACTTTGAACCAAATTTATTTGGATTTAGAATCATATAGTTAATTAATTTACCTACTTCAATACTTTTAGCAGTCAATTCATCGAACGTTTCTTTATTAATATATTCACAAGCTAAAGAGAATTCTAACCAAGTTTGAGTTTCAGAATTTTCTGCATCACTATCTGTTAGTTTACTCTTAAAATGTTTTGGATACAATCTTTTTCTGTAAGCTTCAGCTAGATTAGCACATACGCTTCTTGAAGACCTTCTAACTTGATCTGTTAATGAATATGTTTCTTCTTTTGGAAAAGATTTAGAAATATTAAAAATAGCCATAGCCAAAGAAAACCCTTTTTTATAAGCCAATAAATCTTGAAATCTCAGCATATTTAAACTTAAATTAATATTATACTTGTTAACTTACTGAACACTGAACACTGAACACTGAACATTGAACACTATGACAGCTTACTTCACAAATTGCTTAGCCACTTTCTCAGCTTTTCTACTTTCAGAATAATCGTAAAAACCTTCACCAGATTTTACACCTAATTTACCAGCTCTCACCATATTTACTAATAGTGGACAAGGTGCGTATTTTGGGTTTTTAAAGCCATCGTACATTACGTTTAATATCGATAAACACACATCTAAACCAATAAAATCTGCAAGTTGTAAAGGTCCCATTGGATGTGCCATTCCCAATTTCATCACAGTATCTATTTCTTCAACTCCTGCAACTCCATTGTATAACGTTTCAATAGATTCGTTGAGCATTGGCATTAAAATACGATTGGCAACAAAACCTGGATAATCATTAACTTCGGTTGGTGTTTTGCCTAATGTTTTAGACAGGTCCATTATGGTTTTAGTTACCTCGTCGCTTGTATTGTAACCACGAATAATTTCTACTAGTTTCATAATTGGCACAGGATTCATAAAATGCATTCCAATTACTTGTTCTGGTCTGCTAGTTACTGCTCCGATTTGCGTAATTGAAATTGAAGATGTGTTAGTTGCCAAAATAGTGTCTTCTCCACAAGCTTCATCCAATTGCTTAAATATGTTAAGCTTTAAATCTATGTTTTCGGTTGCTGCTTCTACCACTAAACTTGCATATTCTACGCCTTCAGTGATACTAGTATATGTTGTTATGTTTCCTAAAGTTTCTGCTTTATCAGCTTCTGTAATTTTCTCTTTAGCCACCATTCTGTCTAAATTTTTAGCAATGGTATCTAGTCCTTTTTTAAGAGAGGCTTCACTAATATCTATTAGTTGCACTTTAAATCCTGATTGTGCAAAAGTGTGAGCGATACCATTTCCCATGGTTCCTGCTCCTATAACTGCTACGTTTTTCATGTATTTTGTGTTTGTCATTGCAAGACTTTTTTTAAAGTCGTGGCAATCTGTTTGTATTTTAGTTTAAAATATAATTTGAATTTCAATTAGAAAGATTACTTCAGTCGTTCCTCCTTCGTAATGACGTTTCTAGAACTGATCAATTATCATTGTCGCTACACGTAAGGCTTCAGTACCATCGTGTAATGTCACTATTGGTTTTGTGTTAGTATTTATAGCGTCTGCAAAACTTTCAAGCTCGTCTAAAATGGCATTATTAGCAGGAATTTCTGGATTGTTAAAATAAATTTGCTTTTTAACACCTTCTGCATTTTGTAAAATCATATCGAAATCTCCAGGATTCTCTGGCGCGTCTTTCATTTTTACCACTTCACATTTCTTCTCTAAAAAATCTACAGAAATATAAGCATCACGCTGAAAAAAACGTGTTTTTCGCATGTTTTTTAACGAAATTCGGCTGGCTGTTAAGTTGGCAACGCAACCATTAACAAACTCAATACGAGCGTTTGCGATGTCTGGAGTGTCACTAATTACCGAAACTCCACTTGCCGAAACATGTTTTACTTTAGATTGCACAACGCTTAAAATTATATCAATATCGTGTATCATTAAATCTAAAACCACAGGCACATCTGTACCACGAGGATTAAATTCTGCCAAACGATGCGTTTCTATAAACATAGGTTTATCT
Source organism: Lacinutrix salivirga (assembly GCF_053604675.1). Lineage (NCBI taxonomy): Bacteria > Pseudomonadati > Bacteroidota > Flavobacteriia > Flavobacteriales > Flavobacteriaceae > Lacinutrix > Lacinutrix salivirga. The sequence goes on along the minus strand of NZ_JBSHNP010000103.1, from coordinate 199,744 downwards.
AGCTGATCTTTAACAGCCATAAATGCAGGATTAAAGCGCTCTACATGGCCAACTTGCCCTTTTACACCATATTCTGCGACTAGAGTTCTTAGTGTCTCTGCTTCTTCAACAGTATTTGTAATGGGCTTTTCTATAAAAATATGTTTGCCTTTTGCAATAGCTTGCCTAGCACAATCGTAATGAGAGAGTGTAGGTGTTACAATATCTACAACATCTACAGCATCTATTAAAGCTTCTATAGAATTAAAGTATTTATACCCAAATTCAGCTTCTACTTTTTTACCATTCTCTTCACTAGAATCGTAAAAACCTATAAGGTTATATTTTTCGGACTGATTAAGTAATCTTAAATGGATTTTACCAAGGTGTCCAGCACCTAATACACCAGCTTTTAGCATGATTTGTTTCGTTTTTAACAAAAATAAGTTTTTTTATGAAGTAATTTCAATCAAATTAACATTTAAATAAGGGATTAATTACGATTTAATAAATTGAAGCACATTCCCTTTTTAACTTTAATAATTTAGAGTAATTTTAGCACACTAAACTACACTACTTTTGAAGGATACTTTTAAACACAAAGGCTTAAGGCAACAATTGGTTTCTGTTATTAAAAACAAAGGCATTACAGATGAAGCTGTACTAAAAGCAATCTCTAACATACCAAGACATTTGTTTATGGATTCTGGTTTTTTAGATCATGCCTACCAAGATAAAGCGTTTCCTATAGCTGCAGATCAAACCATTTCGCAACCTTATACTGTAGCGTTTCAAACAGAATTGATGCAAATAAAAGCAGGCGATAAAGTATTAGAAATAGGCACAGGAAGTGGTTACCAAACTGCTGTTTTATGCGAGTTAGGAGCCAAAGTGTATAGTATAGAACGCCAACAAGAATTGTTTAAAAAAACGAGTAAGTTTTTACCTAAACTAGGTTACAGACCAAAAAAACTCATTTTTGGAGATGGTTATAAAGGCCTTAAAGAACAAGCGCCTTTTAATAGCATAATTGTAACTGCAGGAGCGCCTTTTGTGCCTAAACCACTATTGGCACAATTAACTATTGGAGGACGATTGGTAATTCCTGTTGGAGACGAAGTACAAATTATGACGCTTTTTGTACGTAAAGGCGAAAAGGAGTTTGAAAAAGCTGAATTTGGAGAGTTTCGTTTTGTACCTTTATTGGAGGATAAGAATTAATGTTTAGTGAAAAGTGAGAGGTGAATAGTGAGAGGTGAATAGTGAGAGGTGAAAAGTGAGAGGTGAGAGGTGAGAGGTGAAAAGTTAAAAGTGAAAAGTGAGAGGTGAAAAGTGAAAAGTTAAAAAAATAAAATAAAATGAAAAATATTACAATACTACTAACTTTAATAGCTCAATTTAGTTTCTCGCAAAACTACACAGAGTATTTTACAGGTAACAGTAACGATATGGTTGTTGCGCCAAGTCAAGGTGTGTGTTTAATGGGAGGAGCAAGCGAAAGTGACGAGGCTATGGTTTGGTTTTTAAACAAAGCCAATGGAGGAGATGTTGTTGTGTTGCGAGCTTCTGGAAGTAATGGTTATAATAATTATTTTTATTCTCAATTAGGTGTTACTATTAATTCTGTGAGAACCTTTGTTATCAATAACGAAGCTGGTGCTTTAGATCCTTACGTTTTAGATAAAGTTGAAAAAGCTGAAGCCATCTGGTTTGCAGGAGGCGACCAATATAATTATGTGAGCTTTTTTAAAGACAATGCCATGGAAACTGCTTTAAACACTTTTGTAAACACTAAGCAAGGTGTAATTGGTGGCACAAGTGCAGGAATGGCAATTTTAGGAAGTGCTTATTTTAGTGCAGAAAATGGAACAGTAACCAATGCGCAAGCCTTAGCAAACCCTTACCATAATAGGATGACTTTAGGTTATAACGACTTTTTAGAAATCCCATATTTAGAGAATTTAATTACAGATACTCATTACGACGATCCAGATAGACGTGCAAGACACACCACTTTTTTAGCTCGTTATGCTCAAGATAATGGTTTACAATCTTTTGGCATAGCATGTAATGAATACACTGCAGTTTGTGTGGATTCCGATGGGAAAGCTTATGTTTATGGCGATTATCCTAATTACGAAGAGTATGCGTTTTTTTTACAGGCTAATTGTGTAGATGATTTTACTCCAGAAAACTGCGTAAGTGGTCAAGCCTTAAATTGGAATAGAAATGGTGAAGCTGTAAAAGTGTACAAAGTACCAGGAATGACTACTGGAGAGCACTATTTTGATTTATCCGATTGGACGAATGGAAGTGGAGGTACTTGGGAAAATTGGCACGTTAACACTGGTAATTTTGTAACCAGTACAACTACAAATCCTAATTGCAATGCTTTAAGTATTAATGAATTTGAAACCACTCAACTACAAGTATATCCTAATCCATTTACAGATCGTATTACTATTTCTACGACTTTAAAAATAGAAGGCATTATCCTTTTTGATGTTTTTGGAAAACGTATTCCTACACAACTACAAGCTCAAAACACATTGGATGTTTCTGGTTTAGCATCTGGTATTTATTTTTTAAAAGTAACTAGTGAAAACGGTTTGGAGACCTTTAGAATTTTAAGAGAATAGGTTTTAAAGATTTTTTTTTGATTTAATAAGTTTATTTGAAATGTTGTAGGTGTTGGTTTTTAAAAAATTCGTTTAACGGTTTCGTATAAGAATAGTTGCGGTTTTGTGCGCGAGGATTTTCCGCAGGAAAATCAGACGTTACAAACACGCAACGACCTTTAATTAAGCACTAAACCGCAATTATTATATTCGGTGTTGTACTTAGTATTTTATTCTTTGAATTCTAAACTTTGAAATATAGAAAAAGCATCGTCATAATATTTTTCGTAATTATCTTTAAGCGAAGAATAATTGTAATAATAATATTCTCCATTATATTCAATATAGATTGTCTCCTTTTTATAAGCTTTTCCACTCCACGTTGATTCGGTTTTAAAAATATAAATATCCCCAAATTCACTTTTCTCAGTCAAGATTTTTTGAGAATTAATGTTGAGATTTTTTTCAGCTAGTTCGATTTGATTCTGAACGAACTCCTTGAATTCAGGTTTTTCTTTTAGTTTAAACTGAAAAATAGAAACGACGTTGTTAAAGAAATTATCGCCTTTTTTAAGAGGTGTATATCCAACATATCCGTGATGTTTGACAGCTCTCCAATTATTCGGTTTAACTATTGTGAAATTTTGAGAGTTTATCCAATCTTGAGTTTCAGTTAAATTTGTTTTAGTTGAACCACAACTAAATAAAATAGAAATTAAAAAAATTAGTAAAAATTTTCTCATAGAAGGATGTTTTTTGTGTATTAATTACAATGTGCTTCTGATATCAAACGTTAAAATGTTTAATATCATGCGTTAAACGAATTTAGCGATTTTTTTTTACTAAGTCAAGTCTGCACAATCATAGGAGAAGATTCCTGCTTTTGCAAGACTATACTAAAAACTAATTCCAAACAACACAGCATCGTTTATAAATCCGCTTTGGTACGAGCGTACATAATCTACACGTAGAAAACGAAACTTACCAAATCCTAAATTATCGATACCAATCGAAAACTCCGAATAGGGTTTGTTTTTGTTTGTAAACGCAGTATTTGCTCCTAAAATTAAGTTTAAGTTAAGTTTATTTAATAATGGGATTTTGTTAAGGATATAGCCATTAAAACTATGTTCTAAATGGACTTCGCCATACGCATCGTTAGTACTCAATCCATAATAAGGTAGGTTTTTAAATTTACCAATATACGCGCCATTTAGGTTCACATTCGTTTGGTTACCATTAAAGTGATGGTAATCCATAAACGCAATATCCTCGGCATTATTAAAAACACCTCCTTTGGCATAATACACAAAGTTTCCTTTGTTTCCTAAGTTTATATTTTGGTACAATGAGCCTTTAAATTGATCAAAATTGTAGTTACTATTTGTAGCGCCAAACCCTTTTTCGTACCCTAAATTTAAGGTTGGATATTTTCCGCTAGGCATATTAATTTTACTGTCTGGATAACTTAAATAATCTTGTGCAAAATTTATACGTGCATTAAGGTTTAACTTTAAAATATTGTGTGTGTTAAAAGGCGCAATTCTATAAGCTGTTTCGTCTAAAGGGTTGTTACTGGTGTAAGTATCTCTATCTTCATTAATAAGTACATAATCTGTGTTATTAAACAACGCTTTTCGGCGTTCGTAACTCAACGCAGAATACATGTTTAGACCATTAAACACTTCTTGTGAATAATTAATCTGCGCAAATCCTTTTTCGTATAATTTCATATAATTATCCTCAAAAAGAAGCGTGCTCAACAAGTTTATGGTATTAGAAATAGGTTGCGAACTGTTAAATTGCTCTGTTTTTACACCACCAGAAACTGTTAAAAATGGTCTATTAATATTGTTAAATTTATAGGTTGCCGAAGCTGTTGCACGTAAACGATCGTCTGCTTCGCCATAAGTAATAGATGCATTTGTCCTTAAATAGCGTTTAAACTCGTCGTAGTTTTTTCTAAAACTTAAATCTAAAGTTCCATTCCAGCCTTGTACAGTATTAAATGTTATTTTTTCGATTGGAGACGATACGCTAAAACGTGTGTTTTTATGAGAGTTTTGGTAGGAGTAACCACCAATAATGTTTCCTAATTTAAATGTATTATTTACACCATCTATAGAATCTAAATAGGGTTTTGATTTTTGAAGAATTTCTAAACTATCTTTTCTAACATAATCTGTAACTTCTTCGTTGGTTAATGGTACAGGACGTTTGTCTTTCCAATATATAGAATCTTTTTTATTAGAATTCTCTTCAAACGATAAGATTTCTCGTGTAAAAGTTTTCTCGGCAAATTGAGGATTAAAATCATAATCACTATACACTGAGGTAAAACGACCATCGCCTTTAAAACCAAACAAACCATAATCGAAATCAAAGACTTGAGAGATTTTAGCCCAAACCTTATCGGTTTCAGAATACGAGAAATCTTGTTGAATTTTAAAGGTGTTTACAGGTGTAATTTGTACTTGCTTACCTGTAATGGTAACATCTATAGCGTATAAACTCCATTGATTTTCCACAATATATACAAAGCCAGAAAAGGCTGCATCGTTTTCGCGTTTTGGTGTAATTTTTATTTTATTAATAAGGTTTCCTAAATCGTCGTAAAACACACCATCTAGCTTATAGCGATAGTAATTAAAAGCAAATTCTGAGATTGGAGATACTACATCCATGCCTAATGAGAATGTGTTTTTGTAAAAATTATAATTTACATCACTAGCAGTATTAAAACTAAACCCATTGTTATTTCCGCTTACTTTAGAGGCTATAATTTTCTCTTTTAAGCGTTTTGGAGCGTCGTATTCTAATTTAGAAATGGTTTCCGATAGGTAAATAATTCCGCTTCTTGTAGAGTCTAAACCACCTCCAAGGTCACCAACTTCTTCTCCTAAAATTTTTTCTGGTGCATTTATTATACGTAATAATCCTCTAGAATAATAATTCGCTGTGTAGGTTTTTGTTTTTTCTAAATTCGCTTTTCTATTAGCTATAGCTTTTCTTATAACTTCATTTGCTGGGTTTTCACCAGCAGTTACTACAACTTCATCTAAGGAGAGTTCCTCTTCGGTTAAAACAGCATTTAAAGTATATGGAAATGTATTAATTGTCACCTCTTTTTTTACTGTTTTGTAGCCTAAATATTTAAAAAAAATGGTATAGGTTCCTGTTTTAGAGAGCTCTAATTCGTAAATTCCATTTTCATTTGTTGTGGTTCCTGTATATGTATTTTCGATAAAAATATTTACAAAAGGAAGCGTTTCGTTGGTATTGGAAGTGACTGTTCCTGTTATTTGAGCGAAAGTGTTACAGCTTAAAAACAGTGCTGTTAAAAGGAGTAGAAATTTTTTCATTAAGAGAGTTGTTTGTTAGAATAGACGCTTTTTTTATTAAAAAGGTTGTCTAGAGATTTCAAACATAGAACAAAAAGCGGTTGCCAATTGTTAGAGCTATCACAATTTATTTATAAATTTTCTTAATTCTATCTAAATTTCTTTTGTTGTCTCTATCCTTAATAGTATCGCGTTTATCGTATAGTTTTTTTCCTTTAGCTAAAGCAATATCTAGTTTTGCATAGCCATTTTCGTTTATAAACAAACGCAACGGAATTATAGTTAAACCCACGTTCTGAACTTCTTTTTGTAGTTTTTTAAGTTCTCTTTTATTAAGGAGCAGTTTACGTTCTGCTTTCGGTCTGTGGTTGTAATAATTGCCATGCGAATATTCTTGGATAGTCATATTAATAACAAACAACTCACCACTCTCGTTAAACTCACAAAAACTTTCGGCAATAGAGGCTTTACTCGCTCTAATCGATTTTATTTCGGTACCAGTTAACACTATTCCAGCAGTATATTTATCGAGTATCTCGTACTCAAATTTTGCCTTCTTATTTTTTATGTTTACGGTATTTTGCATAGATGCCAAAGGTAATAATTTAAGTATATTTTAGGAAATAATCTAGAGGTATTCTCTAGTTTTGTAAAAGTAGTTTTTAACAGATAAATTATGAAAAATAGAGTGGGTATTGTATTACTTTTTATAAGTATAATGTGGAGTTGTAAAAACGAAAAACATATAGCGTTAAATGCGCAAAATGTTATAGATGAAGCTATTGCGACAGTAGGAGGAGCAAAATTGGATACTTCTACAATTCGATTTGACTTTAGAGACAAACATTATATAGCTAAGCGTAATAACGGAAATTTTGAATTAATAAGGGAATATAAAGATTCTACTAACCAAGTAAAAGAGGTTTTGAGTAACACTGGTTTTACAAAATTGGTAAATAATGCGCTTGTAAAAGTTCCTGATAGTATGGTTACTAGGTATTCTGCTTCGGTAAATTCTGTGCATTATTTTTCTGTGTTGCCTTATGGATTAAATGCTCCTGCAGTAAATAAGAAATTTTTAAATGAAGTCACTCTAAAAGGAAAACACTATTATAAAATTGAAGTCACTTTTAACGAAAATGGAGGAGGAGAAGATTTTGAAGATGTCTTTATCTATTGGATTGATAAAAACACGTTTAACGTAGATTACTTAGCCTATTCTTATGCTGAAGCAAATGGTTATGGGTTTCGGTTTAGAGAAGCTTTTAACAGAAGAACAATTGATGGGTTGCAGTTTGTAGATTATAACAATTACAAACCAAAAACCAATACTGTAAAACTCACAGAATTAGATAGTTTATTTGAAGCTAATGCATTACAATTGCTTTCTAAAATTGAACTTAAAAATATTAGTGTAGACTAAACTCTAGTGTTTTAAGCAAGCTCTAAAGCAATTGTAATCATATCCTTAAACGTAGTTTCGCGTTCTTTACTTGTTGTGCTTTCTCCAGTGACTAGCGAGTCTGAAATGGTTAGAATAGTTAGCGCATTAACATTGTGCTTTGCGGCAACAGTATATAAACCAGCAGTTTCCATTTCTACACAAAGTACTCCAAATTTTGACCATTTTTTGTAGGATTCAAAATCATCGGCATAAAACTCATCTGAAGTAAACACATTGCCAGCTTTTATTGGAATGCCTTTTGTTTTTGCAGTATTTACCGCTTTTTGAAACAACTCAAAATTAGCTGTTGGAGCATAATCTGCACCTCCAAAACGCAATTCGTTAACACCAGAATTAGAAGATGCTGCCATTGCCAAAACAATATCTCTAATTTTAATATGTTTTTGGTAAGAGCCAGAGCTTCCAACACGAATAAGATTTTTTACTCCAAATTGCGTAATCAATTCGTGTGCATAAATTGAAATACTTGGAACTCCCATTCCTGTTCCCATTACAGAAATACGTTTACCATTATAAGTGCCTGTATAACCAAGCATACCTCTAACCTCGTTAAATAATACTGGGTTTTCTAAAAACGTTTCGGCTATCCATTTTGCTCGTAGTGGATCTCCAGGCAGTAAAATAGTTTCTGCAATATCGCCTTGTTTTGCTCCTATATGTATGCTCATTTTAATTTAGTGTTGTTTGTTGGTGTGTTATTTTATCGCCTTTTATGGTTACAATAAATAAGGCATTGTAAACACTTTCGTCTAAAGAGGTATAGACTTCTTTTTCAATTAAACTATTAACAAATTGAGGTGTTGAGTTACTGTGTCCTACAATTAAAACCTTTTGTCCCTTGGTTTCAGCTTTAAAAGAGTCGAAATTTACTCTATTAGGTGTATAGGTTTTAATTTCTAATCGTTTTTGTTTTGCTGTTGGTACAGCAGTTTCAACTGTTCGAATATAATTGGTAGAATATATAGCCTCTAAATCTATTGTTTTAAAATAGTGTGCTAATTTTTTTGCACGTGCTTCGCCTTCTTCAGTTAATTCTGGATTTTTATTAGTAGCATCATTGGTCTCTTTTTCGGCATGACGAACTAAGTAATACACAGTTTCAGACGTATTAGTGTCTTTTTGTGTTTCTGTTTTGTTCTGACAACTGAAAACAGTTAATAGGATAAAAAATAAAATATTTTTCATTTAAATACTTGTTAATAACTGTTTGATTGTTGAGATTGTCCTGTAACAATGGCAATGCCATTAGAGGTTCCAATACGTTCTACACCTAAATTAATATACTGCAAAGCTGTTTGAGTATCTCTAATTCCTCCAGAGGCTTTAATTTTTGTGGTTCCGTTTTTAATTACACTTTTCATAAGTTTTACATCTTGCATTGTAGCTCCTCCTGTTCCAAAGCCAGTAGAGGTTTTTATGAAATCTGCACCAGCTTCAATAGCTAGAATGCTTGCTTTAATAATTTCGGCTTCATTTAAAGCGCTAGTTTCTAAAATTACTTTTAAAATTGTGTTTGGGAGTTCTTTTTTTACTGCTTTAATATCATTTAAAACGGCTTCAAAGTCTTTACTTTTTAAGAATCCAATATTTAACACCATATCAATTTCGTCTGCACCATCTTTTATAGCCTGTTTAGTCTCTTCAACTTTAGCAATTGTACTCATTGCACCTAATGGGAACCCAATAACGCTACATACTTTTACAGTAGTGTTTTTTAATTGTGTTTTAGCCAAACTCACATAACAACTGTTTACACAAACAGAAAAAAATGAGTGTTCTTTAGCGTCATTACAAAGTTGAATGATATCGTTTTTTGTAGTAGTTGGCTTTAACAGCGTATGGTCTATAAAGTTATTTATTGTCATACTCAAAGTTATACTTTTTATAAAACTGATGCAATGATATTAGTCATAAAATACCGTTAAAAACAGAATAAATTTGTGATGAATTAAGAAGGGTTATTTTTTACTTAAGGAACTTGTGTAGAAGAAATTAGATTTTAATTTAAATTCTTCTTTTTGGTCTTAACTAAACTACTCACCCAAACAATAGCCTCTGTTAAGGTATCGAATATTTTATAAGGTCTATCGTAAAAATCGCGTTCGTATTCTGCATTACTTCTCATAATTTCTGTTTTTGGAACTAATGCGATGGCAATTATATTTGGAATGGATTCTGTTTTGGCATAAATTAAGGGATCTACAGAATAAGAATTTACACGATTGGAGATATAAACAAGGTCTTTATTGCTATAATATTTTTGAACAATTTTATTTAATATATCGTTGTGATATGGCTCTATAGCTACACCTTCTTTTATTTGATTAATTATAAAATCGTCGAAAATAAAAACCTCAAAGTCTTGATTGTTAAAGTGTTTTATAATTCCCATAGCCAGAAAGTTAGAGTTATAATTTACAAAAAATAATTAAACTATATAAAAAAAAGCAACGCTAAACTTATAAATAAGTGTCGCGTTGCTTTTCAACTAACTAACCAACCATTATGAAAACGTGTTAATTCTATGGTTATTTTGAATTAACAATACTTTATGATTTTTTGTGTCATTCAGAGTGAAGCGAAGACTCTATAGTTATTATAAAGTTTTAAATTCTCCAATTTTATAATCGTATTTTTGATTAATAACTAATAGAGATTCTTCAGTCGTTCCTCCTTCTGAATGACAAGTAGAGATTCTTCAGTCGTTCCTCCTTCTGAATGACAAGTAGAGATTCTTCAGTCGTTTCTTCTTTTGAATGACAAGTAGAGATTCTTCATTTGTTTCTTCTTCTGAATGACAGATGAATTCAGTTGTTTCTTCTTTTGAATGACAGATTATATTTCATTCAGAGTGAAGCGAAGACTCTATAGTTATTATAAAGTTTTAAATTCTCCAGTTTTATAATCGTATTTTTGATTAATAACTTATAGAGATTCTTCAGTCGTTCCTCCTTCTGAATGACAAGTAGAGATTCTTCAGTCGTTCCTTCTGCTGAATGACAGATTATATGTCATTTAGAGTGAAGCGAAGACTCTATAATTATTATAAAGTTTTAAATTCTCCAGTTTTATAATCGTATTTTTAATTAATAACTAATAGAGATTCTTCAGTCGTTTCTTCTTTTGAATGACAAGTAGAGATTCTTCATTTGTTTCTTCTTCTGAATGACAAGTAGAGATTCTTCAGTTGTTCCTTCTTTTGAATGACAAGTGATTACAATTGAATCTTCTACTGAATGACGAAAGAATTAAAACTCTTCCGCCACCAAATCGCCTTGGTTTCTAAATACTAATTTATCGTCAAAAGCATCTAAAAGTATAATACTATCTGTAGTAACATTACCCGAAAGTATTTCTTTACTTAAGGCATTTAATACTTCTTTTTGTATCACTCTTTTTACAGGTCGTGCTCCATATTCTGGATTATACCCTTTTTCTGCTAAATAATTTATAGCTTCTGGAGTGGCATCAAAAGTAATGCCTTGTTTCGCAATCATTTTTGTAATGCCTTTAATTTGTAAACCAACAATATCTTTAATGTTCTCCTTGTTTAGAGGTGTAAACATAATAGTATCGTCTATTCGGTTTAAAAACTCTGGTCTTACTGTTTGCTTTAGTAAGGCTAAAACATCCACTTTTGCTGCTTCGATTGCAGAATCAATATCCTTAGTGGCTTCAAAACGCTCTTGTATAATTTGACTTCCCATATTAGAGGTCATGATTATAATAGTGTTTTTAAAATCGGCAACACGTCCTTTGTTATCTGTTAAATGACCTTCGTCTAATACTTGTAATAAAATATTAAAAGTATCTGGATGCGCTTTTTCAATTTCGTCTAAAAGCACTACAGAGTAAGGTTTACGTCTTACAGCTTCGGTTAACTGTCCACCTTCATCATAACCAACATACCCTGGAGGAGCACCAACTAATCTGCTCACAGCATGACGCTCTTGGTATTCACTCATATCTATTCTGGTCATGGCACTTTCATCATCAAATAAATACTCAGCCAACGCTTTTGCAAGTTCTGTTTTACCAACTCCTGTTGTTCCTAAAAACAAGAAGGTTCCTATTGGTTTTTGCGGATTCTGTAAACCTGCTCTCGAGCGACGTACAGCATCACTTACAGCAACTATAGCTTCTTCCTGGCCAACCACACGTTTGTGAAGTTCGTCTTCTAATTTTAAAAGCTTTTCGCGATCACTTTGTAGCATTTTAGTAACAGGAATACCTGTCCATTTTGCAACAACTTCTGCAATGTCCTCATAAGTTACTTCCTCTTTTATTAAAGAGCTTTCGCTTTGATTTTCTTGTAATTGCTTCTGTAATTTATCTAATTCTTCTTGCGCTTCTTTTATTTTTCCGTAGCGTAATTCGGCTACCTTACCGTAATTACCATCACGTTCTGCTCTTTCAGCTTCAAGCTTAAAGTTTTCGATATTTTGTTTTGTATTTTGGATATTATCTACAACCTCTTTTTCACTTTTCCACTTGGCATTAATTTCGTTTCTTTCTTCCTTTAAATTTGCTAAATCCGATCGTAAACTCTTCAGTTTTACTTCGTCTTTCTCTCTTTTAATGGCTTCAATTTCAATTTCTAACTGCATAATCTTTCTATCTAAAACATCTAATTCTTCTGGTTTAGAATTGATTTCCATACGCAATTTAGAAGCAGCCTCATCCATTAAATCAATGGCTTTATCTGGTAAAAAACGATTGGTAATATAGCGTTGCGATAACTCTACAGCTCCAATAATAGCATTATCTTTAATACGTACTTTATGATGTGTTTCGTACTTTTCTTTAATACCTCTTAAAATGGAAATCGCACTTTCTGTATCTGGTTCATCAACCATTACTTTTTGGAAACGACGCTCCAGTGCTTTATCTTTTTCAAAATATTTTTGGTACTCATCTAAAGTGGTTGCGCCAATAGCTCTTAACTCACCACGAGCTAATGCTGGTTTTAAAATATTAGCAGCATCCATTGCACCTTGTCCACCACCTGCTCCAACAAGGGTATGGATTTCGTCTATAAATAGTACAATATCGCCATCACTTTCGGTAACTTCTTTAATAACGGCTTTTAGTCGCTCTTCGAATTCGCCTTTAAATTTTGCGCCTGCAATAAGTGCTCCCATATCTAGAGCGAAAATTTGCTTATCGACTAAATTTTCTGGGACGTCTCCATCAATAATTCTATGTGCTAAACCTTCGGCAATTGCAGTTTTACCAGTACCTGGCTCACCTACTAAAATAGGGTTGTTTTTGGTACGACGCGATAAAATTTGAAGGATTCTTCTAATCTCTTCGTCGCGACCAATAACAGGATCTAATTTTCCATCTCTAGCTAATTGGTTGAGGTTTTTAGCATATTTATTTAAGGAATTATAAGTTTCTTCTTGGCTTTGAGAAGTAACTCTATCGCCTTTTCTTAGCTCATTAATTCCTGCTTGTAATGCTTTTTCGGTCACGCCTTGATCTTTTAGCATTTGAGCAATTTTACTGTTAGATTTAAAAACTGCTAAAATTAAATGCTCGATAGATACATAATCATCGTTCATTTTTTTTGCAATAATAGATGCTTCGTTTAAGGCTTTATTAGCCTCTCTAGACAGCATTAAGTCGCCTCCAGAAACTTTAGCAAAGCTCTCTAATTGCTTGTCTAACGCTTGCTGAAGTATGGCTATGTTAACATTTAACTTTTTTAATAAAAAAGGCAAAACGTTTTCATCAACCTCAAAAATGGCTTTAAATATATGCTCATTTTCAATTTGTTGATGTCCTAAGCTTTGAGCGAGCTGCTGTGCTTGCTGTATGGCTTCTTGTGATTTAATAGTAAAATTATTAAAATTCATAATTTATGTTGTTTTTGTTTTCCTTTTTACAAGGAATGTTCTGTATTTAATTTCTCAATTTTATAATTGTAATTGGAAAACTATTATTAATTTTCTTTTTACATTTAGCTACATTTCAATTACCTTACCAATTGAAATTACAAGACAAAATGTCTGTAGAACGCACTGTTTGTGTGACTTTTAGTCAGTTTGTAATTTTAAAAGAAAGGTTTCGACTATAAAATATATAAAAGATTTCCGTCTTTGCGGAAATGATAAAGAAGATTATTTATGTTTAAAAAATTATTTGGAAGCTCTAAAGAACCAAAAGAAGAAAAGCTTTTACCTTGGAAACCGTTAACTACAATAGATCAGTTAGCAGTTATAGAACAATTATCTAAAGGCAAAACACAAGTTATATTTAAGCATTCTACACGTTGTGGAATAAGTAAAATGGTGATGAACCAATTTGTTGCTTTGTTTGATGTTGATGCTAATTTAGATTTATATTATCTTGATTTACTAAGTTATAGAGACGTTTCTAATGAGGTTGGTTACAAATTTCAGGTGTTACATCAATCTCCACAACTAATTGTAATTAAAAATGGAGTAGCAGTTGCTCACGCTAGTCATGGTGCAATTAATGAGATTGATTTGAGCAAATTTGTTTGAAAGAATTTATGAATACTATTATAGCGCAAAAAACTCCCAAATCACTTTGGGAGTTTTTTGTATATTATTTATAAACTATTTAATCACCTGTAGATGTAGAATGATTGCAATAAGATGATTGAGTAGGTTCTCCAGCACGATCACATTCGCATCCTCCATCTGAAGCAAATGAACATTTTGAGCAATTTACTCCTGTGCACTTTTCACCATCAGATAAAAATCGTAATGTTTGTGAACCATCTTTATGTTTTGATACTTCGATTTTTTGTCTAAATACAATATGATTGCCATCAGAATCTAAAGCCTTTCCATATAAATAGTCTGACTTATATAAATCGACATATTTAATTTCAAAATCTTTAATGTTATTTAAGTCTTTAAAAATATCTGACTTTAAAATTTTGCCACGTAAATTAGAAGCATAAGTATTTAAGTCTTTGTTCTTTTCAATTTTTAAATCATATTTACTTAAAGTTGTTAAATTTTCGCTTTCCTTTTTTTCTTTTTTAGAATCACAATTAAATAGAAAAAACACAAAGAATAATGAAGTTAATGTAATTGTTAATTTTGTTTTCATTTTTAATTAATTTAAGATTAACACACTTCAATATAAAAAAAAATATAAGAGTAGTTAATTTAATAACTTATAAACCTAAAAACTCCCAAATCACTTTGGGAGTTTTTTGTTTTTAGCTTCTAAAACTATATCTGGTTATAATGTGTTTAAGCTTCAGTTTTAAATCTTCGCCAGTATCGTAAACCATTTGCTCGTTACTTGGAAAATGTTGTCTTCTGTTTCTTAAAATTTCTAAGTCTTCAGCAGTTAAAGCTCTTTTGTCTCCTCTAACATTAGCGTATAGATTTTCGAATATAAATTTACTATCTATAGGAAAGCTTTCTAATACTTGGCTTTGTTTTAAATCTGAGTAAACAACTCTTGCGATAACTTGCGTAGATTTTAATTGATTAAACTCAAAAAATCTAGCTTTTGCAGTTATAATTTTGTCTTGCTTGATGTCGTTTCCTAAACTATCCTGTACTACATTTCCGCTAGCATCTAAAACATATTCCCAACCATCTACAATGTTCTTTTTTCTAATTATTTGTCTTTCTGTAATACGTTCTGGCGACACATTAATACGTTGTAATTGTAGTTGCATTGCATAATCATAATCTATACTATTGTTTGCATTAGCATGGTAAACAGTCCAAAAATCGTTTAAGCCATAAGTGTCAAAGTTTAATAAATCGGTTTGTAATCTCGCAGGAATTAATTGATGTGTTTGATTTTCGATAGAGACTAAAACGTAATCTGTGCCTTGATGATGTGCTGCATCCATTAAACTTCTAATGTCCTTGTAATTAGGATTTATACGTTCTATTTCATTTAAAATTGAATACGCTTCTCTATTATCTAATTTATTCTCACTATTCATTAAAGCAAGAGCAGTAGTATATTTATAGTCTGAAACCTTTGCTCTGTACTCAACAATTTGATTAGAATACTCATTAAAGTTTAATTGAAGCGTTTTACCTCCAATTTGTAAAGAAAGCACAGCTTTTATAGCATTTTGTCTAGCCTCTAAATCTAAATAAGTATTAAAAATAGCTTCAAAGGTTTCAGGATTTGTTTCTTTTTTAAGTCTCGAAATTCTATTGTGATCCTCTGCAACCACTTTGTAGTAGGCATCTTTAAGCATAATTATGTAATCTTGCTTACGTTTTTTATGCTTGTTGTTTTCTAATTTTTTTAAAGCATTGCTAATGGCAAGGTCATAATTGCCAGAGTGTAATTGCTTTTCAATTTGTTTTCTTCCAACACAAGATGTTAGTACTAGAAGAAGTGCTGCTAATAGTGTAATTTTTTTCATCTGTTTTGTGTTTAATGGGTTGCTATAATGTAGATATTTCAATTAGTATGCCAAACAACATAAAACATTGCAACGTAATGTTTAAATTTGAGGCTAATAGAATACATTTCTATCTAAAAACAAACACATTATTTTACACTATGCTCATCATAGCTATACCAAAAAGCGCAAGTAGTTCTTTATTAAAAACAGTGTCTGAAGCTCATAATATTGAGGGTGTTCAAGATTTTTCATTTAGAAATAACGCTATACCAAATGGCTGTAATATGTTACATACTGTGCACTCTGATATTAGAGAATTAACTCCGGAAATAGTGACAAATTTATGTAAAGACAGTAGGTTGTATAAACAGCATATTTTTCCTAGTGCAATAAATTTAAAGCTTTTAGAGGATAAGAAAAAAGTTGTGCTTTTAAGAGAACCAATAGAAATTCTTGAAGCCTATTTACGAGGCGCAAAATTTAAATTTAATGGCTTGCCTCCAAGTTATAGTGTGGATTTAACTACAGACCAATTATTAGAAAAAGCGAAACAAGATGGGTTTTACGATGATTTAGTTTTTTTTTATAACCAATGGAAGCAAAAGAGTGGAGTGGAAAACACTTTGTTTGTGGAGTATAATGCGTACATCGCAAATCCTAAAAAAACACTAAATGCAATTGAAGCATTTTTTGAGTTACCAGTAACAAAAACACCTGTAAAAGCGTTAAAAGCCAGATACGCAAAGGAATCTAGCTTTAAAAAATTTAAGGTTATAATAAAAACAAATGCAATTAAAGTGCTTAATGCATTAGGAATAAAAAACGCTGTTAAAGGTATTTTTAAACCTTAAGTTATTTTGAGTTTTTAGGCGAGTAAACAGGTAATATTTTTGTAGAGACTTCTCCAAAACCAATACGTGTACCATCTTTTTCGCAGTGACCTCTCATTATTACAGTATCGTTATCGTTTATAAATTTACGTTCTGTTCCATCCTTCATTTTAATAGGTTTTTCGCCTCTCCAAGTGAGTTCTAACATCGAACCATAAGAGTCTGGTGTTGGTCCAGAAATTGTACCACTTCCCATCATATCTCCAGCATTTATAGGACAACCATTTATAGTATGGTGTGCTAATTGCTGCGACATATTCCAATACATGTGTTTAAAATTAGATTTAGAAACCACAGTTTCTTTAGCACCTTTAGGTTTAATAGCAACTTCTAAATTAATATCGTAACTCTTTTTCCCTTTAGTTTTTAAGTAGTCTAATTGTGGTTTAATAGGCTTAGGACTTTCTACTCTAAAAGGCTCTAAAGCGTCTAAAGTAACAATCCAAGGCGACATACTAGAGGCAAAGCTTTTTGCTAAAAATGGTCCTAATGGTACGTATTCCCATTTTTGGATATCTCTAGCAGACCAATCGTTAAATAAAACTAAACCAAAAATATATTCTTCGGTTTCTTCTATTGGAATAGGCTCGCCTAAATCGTTAGCATCTGTAGTAATAAACGCCATTTCTAACTCAAAATCTACCAATTTACTAGGTCCAAAAACAGGCTCTGTTGCTCCAGCAGGTAAAGTTTGTCCTTGTGGCCTGTGCACAGGAATACCAGATGGAATGATAGAGCTACTACGTCCATGGTAACCAACAGGTATGTGTAACCAGTTTGGTAATAAGGCATTATCAGGATCTCTAAACATTGTACCAACATTTGTGGCATGTTCTATGCTTGAGTAAAAATCTGTATAATCACCAACTTGTATTGGGAGTTGCATTTCTATTTCGTCTAATCTAAAACAAACTGTTTCCTTATGTTTAGTATTGTCTTTTAATTTAGAATTGTTACTATCAAAAATTTCAGCAATTCTATTTCTAACCAAACGCCATGTTTTTCTACCATCAGCAATAAAATCGTTTAATGTATCTTGAAGAAAAATATCATCGGTTAATGGGATGCCTTCAAAATATCCTAATTGATGTAAAGCGCCTAAATCTATAGCTGTATCTCCAATACGAGTTCCAATGGTAATAATATCGTCTCGTGTTAAAAATACACCAAACGGAATGTTTTGAATTGGAAAATCAGAATTTTTATCGACATAAAGCCAAGACGATCTATTTGGGTTGTTTGCGGAAAGTGGCATAGTTTTGTTTGATTATTGGTTTGTAAATGCGACTCAAACCTACATAAATTTTTTCATTTTAAATTAATTTTAAACTTAAATTATATATAAAATTTTAGACTTATAAACATATTTAAAAAGATAATAACAATATTACTAATTAAGTGGTTTTTAGACTTAATAAAGCCTAGTATTTATTATTTTTGTTTTTTTAATTTAACACTATAAAATATGCAACGCGACGCTCAAATTTTTGAATTAATAAAGGCAGAACACGAACGCCAACTAGATGGTATAGAACTTATAGCATCGGAGAATTTTGTGAGTAACCAAGTTATGGAAGCAGCAGGTTCTGTACTTACTAATAAATATGCAGAAGGGTATCCTGGTAAACGCTATTATGGAGGTTGTGAAATTGTAGATGAAGTAGAAACTATTGCAATTGAGCGTGCAAAAACCTTATTTGGTGCAGCTTATGCTAATGTGCAGCCACACTCTGGTAGCCAGGCAAATACTGCAGTTTTTGCAGCGTGTTTAAAACCAGGAGACACCATATTAGGTTTCGATTTATCTCATGGAGGCCATTTAACGCATGGATCTCCAGTAAATTTTTCTGGTAAATTATACAACCCTGTTTTTTATGGTGTTAAAAAAGAAACTGGTTTAATTGATTACGATCATGTAGAAGAAGTTGCTAAACGCGAAAAACCAAAACTAATTATTGCAGGCGCTTCTGCTTATTCTCGCGATATGGATTTTAAACGTTTTCGTGCTATTGCAGATAGTGTTGGAGCATTATTACTTGGTGATATTTCACATCCATCTGGTTTAATCGCCAAAGGCATTTTAAACGATCCATTGCCACATTGCCACATTGTGACGACAACAACACATAAAACATTGAGAGGTCCAAGAGGTGGAATGATCATGATGGGAAAAGATTTTGATAACCCATTTGGTTTAAAATTGAAAAACGGAAACTTACGTAAAATGTCATCCTTACTAGATTCTGGAGTGTTTCCTGGTAATCAAGGAGGTCCTTTAGAGCATATTATTGCTGCTAAAGCCATTGCTTTTGGAGAAGCTTTAACCGATGAGTTTTTGCATTACATGTTACAAGTAAAAAAGAATGCAGCTGCCATGGCTGAAGCTTTTGTACAAAGAGATTACCACATTATTTCTGGCGGAACAGATAACCACATGATGCTTATTGATTTAAGAACTAAAAATATTACAGGTAAAGATGCAGAACAAGCATTGGTAAAAGCAGATATTACTGTAAATAAAAATATGGTACCATTTGACGATAAATCGCCATTTGTAACTTCGGGAATACGAGTTGGAACACCAGCAATTACAACACGTGGATTAAAAGAAAAGGATGTGGATGCGATTGTTGGGTTAATTGATGAAGTCATTACAAATTACGAAAACGAAGACAAACTAGCAAAAATAGGAGCAAAGGTTAATGCGATGATGAGTGGTTTACCACTATTTGTTTAATATTATAAATTCGCTTATGCGGAATAAAAAATGCCTGCTCAACAGCAGGCATTTTTATTGTATAATTTTATTACTGGTTACTCAAAAGTAATATGTTGGTAAGCTCCTAAATCTGGAGAAGCTGTTCTATTAACTCCTAAAATATCGTTTGGTACTTGATTAGAGAATAGTGTGTTTCCTTGGTTATTTGCTTCGGAATTGTCTCCAATAATCAAGTCGTTTTCATTGGCATCTCTAAAGTCTGGTTCTTCGTTAAAAATTACGTTTTCGTATTTAGTGGTGTCGTTAAAATCGTAATTACTTCCTGTAAAGGCATTGTTGGTATCGTTAAAGCGCACTAAACAATTAGTAAACTTAAAGTTAAATGTAACTGCTGCATCTTCAACTTCATCAATAATAAATTCAGGATTATCGTTTCCGTAGATTATGCAGTTGTTAAAATTAGCTTCAATTAAATCGACAATAAACGTGGTTCCATCTGCGTCTTGTATAAAATTATTAACCAGTAATGCAGGAAACTGTCTAAAACTATTGTTCCAATAATTAGCAATCGTACAATGTGTAAAATTATATTTTCCGCCAACAGTAGCTGCTAAAGAGGTTTGTCCAGAATTATTAATAACTAAGTTTTCGCCTGTAATTGAGGTGTTTCTGGCTAAAATACCAAAGTTGCTAGAATTATAAATTTGAGAGTTTGTTATCGTTAATTTATCGGTTGCTGCATTGGCATTTCCATCGCTTAATACTGCAACAGTTGCATTTTTAATTGTTGCATGATTAATCACGTTATTCACACTATTTTCAAACAGCCAAATCGTTCCCCATTGTCCTGGTACATCTGCAAAAATTGGCTCTAAACGGTCGCCTTCAAAAATGACTTCGTTTTCTAATAATTCTTCGTCATTACTTAAAGCGCCATTAACTTGTAATGAGGCGTTTTCTGAGACTAGAATCCCAGAATTAGAATGAAAATGGACACGTGCACCAGCATCTATAGTTAGTGTTTCTCCGTTAGGAACAGCTGCATAGCCATAAATAACGTAGGGTTTTTGGTTGGTAAACGTTAACTCTTCATCTAACAACTCACGTCCCTGAATTTCGGTTTCTATTTGTTCTCCTCCAACTTCTAAAGTTAGAGTTTCTATAACTCCAGTGGTGTTGTCTCGGTCTGGATAAATAAATACAGCATCGCGAACCAAGGTCACTAATTCTACTTCCTGTTGGTTTGAACCAGAATCAAATTGTATTTGGTCTGTATATAAAAATGTGCCATCTAAAGTTGGTAAATTGTTAATATCTATAGTGGTTTCAACAAAAACAAATAAGCTATCGTTAGCTAAAATTTCTACATTTTCGAAATTTTTACCAGCAATTCCATCTACGTTTAATCGGTATTCCGAATTCTCTCCACGTGCTAAACCAACAAAAGGAATACTAATATCTTCATCACTATTATTATACACTTTAAGATTATAAGTACTAGATCCAATATTTGTAAACACAGTGTCTAAATACACAGTGTCTTTGGAAAAGCCTAAATTTCCTGTGCTTGGTGAGAATTCAAAATCCTTTCGGCATGAACTCCAAGTAATTATAAATCCAAGGCAAAGTATAAAGTAGAGAGTGTTTTTCATTATGTAAAATCTTAGTTGTTGTGCGTTTTTAACACGTAAAATAGTTGGATACTGTTTAAGCGCTAAAAATATAACTTTTGAAATTAGTAATTATTATGTGTTGGGATTATTTAATTCTCAATAATCCTAACCTCAAATAATTTATCCCATCGTTTTCCTGTTACAAAAATGGTTTCTGTTTCAGGGTTGTAAGCAATACCATTAAGGACGTCTAATTTGTCATGTTGTGTTACTTTCTTTTTTAATGACGAAAAATCTATTACAGCTTCAGTTGCTCCATTTTTAGGATTAATGATTACCACACCATCTTTTTGATAGATATTTGCGTAAATTTTTCCGTTTATCCATTCTAATTCATTTAATCTACCAATTTTTCCTTTATGAGTATAGACTTGGATGTTACCCTCTTCGGCTAAGGTGTCTGGGTTTAGTTTCCATATTTTTTCGGTACCATCACTTTTATAAAGTATTGTGCCATCGTTACAAAATCCCCAACCTTCTTTGCTTGCTCCATATTTAAAGCTGCTTTCTTTTTCTAAAGTTTCTGGATTGTATATAAATCCTGTACCTCTTTGCCATGTTAGTAAGTATAATTTGTTGTTTAAAACGGTTAATCCTTCGCCAAAATACTCTTTAGGTAAGTCTATATTTTTAGAGACTTCACCTGTTTTATAATCTACTTTACGCAGTTTAGATTCGCCATATTGGCCAGTGCTTTCGTAAAGTATGCCATTGTTAAATTCTAAGCCTTGTGTATAGGATGTGATGTCGTGAGGATAGGTGTTTACAACCTCAAAAGAAAAAACTTTTGGAGCTACTGTGTTTAAAATAGAGATTGGTTTTGTAACAGTTTCTGTTTCTCCATCGTAATTTACAGTGGCCACAAGATCATATTTTCCTAGTGGATGATTACTAAGCGAAATAGGATTTGAAACAGATTTGCCATTTAAAGTGTAAGTTACTGACTCTATTTCGTGGTTTTTTGGGTTTAATAACTCGAAATTTAATACTTCGTTATAGGCTATAGCATTGTTTTGAGCACTAGTTTTTAATGAAAACTCATTTTTTTTTTGCTTAGAACTGCCTCCACAATTAAAAAGTAGAGTAGTTAAAAATATGATTGTAAGTGATTTAAAGACTTTCATAATGTAAATTAATTTGGTAGCAAGTTATTTATTAAAATTCAGTATAAAAAATCATTGTGAAAATTTTAAAAGATTGTATCTTTGCACTCGGCAAGTCCTACACAACTAGCTCCTGTTGAATCCTCCAGGTCGGGAACGAAGCAAAGGTAAATGGTTGTAGCAGTGTGATGTAGGTAGCTTGCCTTTTTTTGTGCCCAAAATTTAAATCTTGAAAGCGATACGCTAATCAAGATTTTTTAGTTTAATACAATACCTTTAAAAGATAAATCTCATCAATAATATTGTATTTTTGAAGCTTTAATTTTACAGTTATGTCTAAAGTTGTTTTAATTACTGGTGGATCGTCTGGTATTGGTAAATCCATTGGAGAGTTTCTTATCTCAAAAGGGTTTACGGTTTATGGTACAAGCAGAACACCTAAAAACTATCCTAATAGTCAATTCCCAATCGTTGCTTTAGATGTTAAAAAAGTAGAGACTATACACTCTGCTATTGAGACTATAATTACTAAAGAAGGCAAAATAGATGTTGTAATTAATAATGCTGGTGTTGGTATTACTGGTCCTATTGAAGAGATTCCGATGGAACAGATGCAACATAATTTCGACACTAATTTTTTTGGTCCAATACAAGTTATTAACGCAGTTTTGCCACAAATGCGACTTCAAAATGAAGGATTAATACTTAATATCACTTCCATTGCAGGTTTTATGGGATTACCTTACAGAGGCATTTATAGTGCAAGTAAAGGAGCCTTAGAAATTTTAACTGAAGCTTACCGAATAGAACTTAAAGATTTTAATATTAAAATGGCAAATATTGCTCCTGGCGATTTTGCTACAAATATTGCAGCTGGTCGTTATCACGCTCCAGTAACAGAACATTCTCCATACAAAAAGTATAAAAGTGTTTTAACAGATATTGATGCGCATGTAAATAAAAGCAGTGATCCAATTGCAGTAGCTAAAAAAGTATATGAGGTTATAAACACTAAAAATCCAAAAACACACTATAAAGTTGGTGCTTTTATGCAAAAATTCTCTATTGTATTAAAGTTTTTATTGCCTGATAAAATGTACGAGAAAATGCTTATTAATCATTATAAGCTTTAACGTTAGTAAGTGGTAATATGCTCGTTTGGTACACTGTGTAAATAAGTGTCAATGACTTCTATATAACAAGTTTCTGGTACTATACTATATTTAATCCAACCATAATAGATCTGACTATCTATAGTCATTTCCACAAAAGTAGTTGCATCTTCTAACATAACAATTGAGGCGTCCATACTGTCTGTGAACATTGATCTCCAATGATTATATTGTTTAAAGGTTGTGTCATCATAATCAACGTAAGTGGTTAGGACTGCAAAATCACCATTAAATGGATACCCATCTTGAGAATCCATTTGGTCAAAATCATTTTTTGGAAATAAAACAGAATTGGATTGTGCAATTAAATCAGTTGCCAATAATTGGTTATCACTGTTTAACGGATTTAATGTAATGCTAGAGCTTAAAAAAGAAGGCATTGTTGTCGCGTTAGAGGTGTATTGATCAAAACTAAAGTCGTTTACACCATCATTGTTTACATCTATTAATAGTGGTAATTGACTGTTGTAACAGTCTTCAAACGACGTATATTCTGTCATTGTATCAGTCTCAAAATCATCCATTGATAATGTTAAATAAAACGAACGCTCTATGTCTATTGTATTACCACTAAAATCTGTTGTACTATAGTTTAATTTCCCAATAAATTTTTCATCTTCAATCCACTCTTGCATGCTAAAGATAACATCTTCTGTGTATTCGTTAATAGTTGTGGGAGCATAAAATTCATCATCTACCCAAGTGTAAGCATGTTCCAAAACAATACAGTCTTCGCTTTTAGAAAAAACAAAATATTCTTTACTTTCACAATAAAAAACACAATCAGTTTCATGACTTAGTGCTATTGTCGTTTCAGTAAAGGTAACGTCCCATTCCGTATTAAGAGAATTTAATCCTGTAGAGGTATTTGTTTCTGTAAGATTTAAAATTTCTTCGGGAGCACATGCTATTTCTTCTTCCATTTCTTCAACTATAGCAATATCATCTACAGTAGGTTCATCAATATCAGCATTGCAGTTAAGCAAAAAGACTAGTAAAACTAGTGATAATAGCGTATTTAATTTCATTTTTTTTTTTTTTTTTTATTTTTTGGTTGAACGAAATTTATTACACTAAAGTAAGTAATATTTTTTGGGGAAATAAAATTATTTTTTATTTATAATATTTACTAAAGTTTAACGCTAACTTTGTACTGTGTTCAGGGTTTTGAGTGTGCTTTTTTTATTAAATAAAAGCACGTGATTACTATTAAAAGTAAAAAACACATTATAAAGTTGGTGCTTTTATGCAAAAATTCTCTATTGTATTAAAGTTTTTATTGCCTGATAAAATGTACGAAAAAATGTTTATTAATCATTATAAGTTATAATAATGAAAAGACTATTAGCTACTCTTTGTATAGCTGTTGGTTTTACACTTCCGCACTTTATTACCTTTAAATACGTTTGCGAAACTAGTGAGCGTTGGCCTCATTTTTATGGATTTCCGTTCGTGCAGAGTACAAATGGAACTTGGGTGTTTTCTATGTCTGGTAATTTATTTATTTCGGGTTTTATTGGTAATGTTTTATTTTGGAGTGTATTAATTTATGGATTGGTTTATTTTTTAGATTCTATTACATCTAAAATATTTAAGACAGTAGGTAAGGTGATTATTGTAATCTTATGCGCTTTGTCTTTGTTTATTATTTACTTTGAAGTTTTTGTGTTTGATTGGAATGTGCATTGGAGTCATAATGATTTTAAAATGAGCTATTATGAACAAGATTTAGACTGCGAGAGAACTTTTGAGTTTTTTGATTAGAAATGTTAATATCATTTAATATCATTTTTAGAACCAAATAAACATAAATTGTAACTTCGCATCGCGTTAAGGGTTACTGAATCGTACTTATTTAAAAAGTAAAAATTTGTGAGTACTTCGTCATTGAAGTGGCATTTTTTTTACTTTTATACATGGAAATAAAGAAAAAACAAATAGCCTTTTAAAACGCTCAAATTATTAATAACACAACTTAAATTAATTATAGATGAAATTTTTTATTGATACTGCTAACCTTGCACAAATTAAAGATGCACAGGATTTAGGAATTTTAGATGGTGTAACTACAAACCCTTCACTTATGGCTAAGGAAGGGATTACTGGACACGATAATATTTTGAAGCATTACGTGGATATTTGCAATATTGTAGATGGCGATGTGAGTGCAGAGGTTATTGCTACAGATTTTGATGGAATGGTTAAAGAAGGCGAGGCTTTGGCTGAGTTACACGAGCAAATTGTGGTAAAATTGCCAATGATTAAAGATGGTGTAAAAGCGTGTAAATATTTTAGCGATAGAGGGATAAAAACGAATGTTACTTTAGTATTTTCTCCAGGACAAGCATTACTGGCTGCAAAAGCTGGAGCAACTTATGTGTCTCCTTTTATTGGTCGTTTAGACGATATCTCTACAGATGGTCTAAACCTTATTGCCGAAATTAGACACATTTACGATAATTATGCGTTTGAAACCGAAATTCTTGCGGCTTCTGTTCGCCACACTATGCACGTTATTGATTGTGCTAAATTAGGTGCAGATGTAATGACTGGTCCTTTAAGCTCTATTGAAGGGTTGCTTAAACACCCTTTAACAGATATTGGATTGGCTAAGTTTTTGGCAGATTATAAAAAAGGAAACTAGTTTAGTTTTTAAAATTGTATTATAAAAAAGAAGCCTTGTAATCACAAGGCTTCTTTTTTGTGCTTTATTTTAATTTATTTGCTTACTAAACCAAGTAGTTCCTGCTCAAAAGAAATATTAAACATATTAGCTTTAGAATTTACTATTTTGCCTTCCTTGTCTAAAAGTATAACTTTATTTATAGGATTTGCTGCTAGCAACTCCTTTGTAGCATCGTCAATGATGTGGTATTCGTTATCCACTTTATAATCGTATTGTTTTAATAAATTTTTCCACGCTACATTGTTATTACTATTTACGTTTATAGCTATAAAATTTATTTTTGGATATTTTACTTTAAGCTCTTTAGCTTTAAAATGGCTATCTATAAAATGGCTTTTATTATGGTAAGACCAAAAATAGATTACGGTTGGCTGTTTAAGGAGTTTAGAGATTTCAATGGTATTGTTTTTGTAATCCTCAACAATAAAATTAGGCAGTTTGTTTCCTATTTTTAACTGTTTACAGGAGTTTATATAGGCGTTTGCAAGCGCTATATGTTTTTTATTTTTACTAGTTTGATTAAACACTTTAAACATAGCATCGTAATCTTCGATATTGTTAGACGCGTTTACAAAATGAATCATGGTTTGGTTTAAAAGTGCATCTTTAATTTTTTGATTACTTATTTTCTGGTCAATAAGCTTCATTTTATGTAAATTAAAATCTAGAGAGGCTTTATTAAACTCTGTATCTTTAGAGTGTTTAAAATGCTCTTGTAAAGCAATATTGTTGAAGTGAGATCTTAAAAAGGTGTAGTAAGGATAGTAGTCTTTTAAGGTTTCGTCGTTATAATCTATTGTTTCTCTATAGTCATAAAAATTAGCTGGTAAAGCCTTAAAGTTATCTAGCTCATTGTTTTTATAATTTACAAATGGATAGAGTTCTTTTATATTATAATTACTGTAATTAATATTTGCTTTTGCAATTTTTATAAACAACTCTGAAGGATCATGTTTTTTTATAAACGCACTTAATTCTTCTTCTTTTTCGTTTTTAATTACCTCTACTTTTTTTTCAAATTCTAAAGGCGATAATTGCGTTAAACGTATGGTTTGTTTGTTTTCAGATTCGTATTCTAAATATTTGTTTATAAGGTAGTTGTTTTTTTTAGAGCCTTTGCCTGTAAACACTAAAGACTCATCAAACTCTAAGGTATTTAACCTAAATACAATACTATCTTTAGGTTCTAAAATAGCCAATTGGTATTCACCAGCATGATAAAAACTATAAATCCCTGGATTTATATCTTCAATTTTGTATAAAAAACGGTTGTTTTTATCTAGTGTAAGAGTGTCTAAAGCAGTATTGGACTTGTAAACTATCACAAAATTACTTTTTGGATTAACAATTTCTCCACCAAAGTAAGTGAAATCTTTAGTTTCTGTTTGAGAATCTTTTTTACAAGCTGTAAATAGAATTAAGGCTAAAAATGTAATTTGTAGAGGCTTCATAAGGGAACTTAAACGACTAAAATTAAATATATCGTATAAACAAAAATATATGTTGTAACTCTAAACTCTTGTTAACGCGCTGTTAAAGTATTAATAAGCTAGTAATAATTATTTATTATAGATTGATTTGATTAATTTTGCAAAAAAATTAAAAGACAAACTATGTTATCAGTTTCAAACCTTTCGGTACAATTTGGTAAGCGTGTATTATTTGATGAGGTAAGTACTACCTTTAATAATGGTAATTGCTACGGAATTATTGGTGCTAATGGAGCAGGAAAATCTACATTTTTAAATATTTTAGCAGGAAAACAAGAACCAACCTCTGGAAGTGTACACTTGGAGGCAGGTAAACGCATGTCTGTTTTAGAGCAAGACCACAACAAGCACGATGAGGATACTGTTTTAGAAACTGTAATTAAAGGGAACAAACCTTTATATGAAATCAAAGCTGAAATCGATGCCTTGTATGCAGATTATACAGATGAAAATGCCGAAAAAATAGGAGAACTCCAAGTACAGTTTGAAGAAATGAATGGTTGGAATGCAGATAGTGATGCTGCAGCACTACTTTCTAATTTGGGTATAAAAGAAGAACACCATTACACAGTAATGAAGGATTTGGATGGTAAACAAAAAGTACGTGTACTTTTAGCACAAGCTTTATTTGGAAATCCAGATGTGTTAATTATGGATGAGCCTACCAATGATTTGGATTACGAAACCATTTCTTGGTTAGAAAACTTTTTGGCAAATTACGACAGTTGCGTAATTGTTGTCTCTCACGACAGACACTTTTTAGATGCTGTTTGTACACACATTAGTGATATTGACTTCGGAAAAATTAACCATTTCTCAGGAAATTATACGTTTTGGTATGAGTCCTCTCAATTAGCAGCAAGACAACATGCACAGCAAAATAAGAAAGCCGAAGAGAAGAAAAAGGAATTAGAAGAATTTATACGTCGTTTCTCTGCTAACGTTGCCAAATCTAAGCAAGCAACCAGTAGAAAGAAAATGATTGATAAATTAAATATAGAAGGCATAAAACGTTCTAGTCGTCGCTATCCAGCAATTATTTTTGAAAGAGAACGTGAAGCAGGAGATCAAATATTAAACGTTGATGGTTTATCGGCTACATTAGAAGGTGAAGTACTATTTAAAGACATACATTTTAACCTTAATAAAGGCGATAAAGTTGTTGTGTTTTCTAGAGACTCTAGAGCTACAACTGCTTTATATCAAATTTTAAACAATAAAGAAAAGCAAGATTCAGGAACCTTTGCTTGGGGCGTTACAACCACACAATCGTATTTACCACTAGATAATAGTGAGTATTTTAATAACGATTTGAGTTTAGTAGATTGGTTACGTCAATGGGCAACAACAGAAGAAGAACGCGAAGAAGTATATATAAGAGGTTTTTTAGGAAAAATGATTTTTAGTGGAGAAGAAGCATTAAAAAAATCTAATGTATTATCAGGAGGAGAAAAAGTACGTTGTATGCTTTCTCGTATGATGATGGTTAGAGCTAACGTATTAATGTTAGACGAGCCAACAAACCACTTGGATTTAGAAAGTATTACTGCGTTTAACAACTCGCTTAAAAACTTTAAAGGCACAGTATTATTTTCTACACACGATCATGAGTTTGCACAAACATTAGCAAACAGAGTAATAGAGCTTACACCAAATGGTGTAATCGATCGTTATACAACGTTTGATGAGTATATGCAAGATCCAAAAATTAAAGAGCAACGTCAAAAAATGTACGCTGTAACAGCATAAACCATACAAATAGAACTAAAAAGCCTCAAAATCTTTGATTTTGAGGCTTTTTTTATGCGTAAAATTGTTAGTTTTTCACTATTCA
The DNA here is from genome assembly GCF_053604675.1 of Lacinutrix salivirga. Lineage (NCBI taxonomy): Bacteria > Pseudomonadati > Bacteroidota > Flavobacteriia > Flavobacteriales > Flavobacteriaceae > Lacinutrix > Lacinutrix salivirga. The sequence continues at coordinate 170,412 of NZ_JBSHNP010000103.1, read as the reverse complement.
CTATTCACTATTCACTATTCACTCTATCAGGTATAAACCCCTTTTATTTAAGGGTAAACACCTTCTTCAAACTCAGTGTAACACATCCCTTATAGTTCTGGTTCTTAAACGAAATTTGCAATAACTAAAAGACTAGCATACAGTGTTTTAATGAAAAAAAACATTGTTGCGGCTTATAAGTGAAAAACAAAAGGCGACATCCGAAAAGCCTAAAACGAGTAGGAACACTTAAATACACATATTATGACGTTAACAGAACACTCAGATGCTATGGGTAGATTTCAAGAATCAGCATTTAATACCATATTAAATGAATTTATGCTTCAAAACCCAAAAACATTTAATTACGCTACAGCAAAGGTGAAAAGAAACAATAGATTTTGTTCACCAATTGCAGTAAACCCTATTCTTAATGCTATGGGAATAGACAAAAGCACTTTAGTACCAAAATTACCAATTATAGGCTCTACAGATCCTAGTCTTGGTGTGGATTATAGTGTCCAAATTAAGGAGCTAAAGGTTGATTTTAGTCCAGCTTCAAGCATTCAATTGCCATCAGAATTAGGAGGATTGGCAATACAACAATTTGCTTTAAAAGGTAAAGTTTGTGCTGGTTTAGGATGTGGTCAAATTATTTCAAATTGGATAGATAACGATGTGTTTCTTTCAGAAATAAAAGGATCACCAATTAAATTATCTAAAGATAAATTGAAAGTTTCTAAAGCTAAACTAAAAAAAGACAAAGCATTAAAAATTGGCAAAGGATTAGTATTTGCGCCTTTAGATTTATTTAAAATGAATTGTTTCTGCTTAAGCCTTTACGCAAAAGTGGTATTGATACGAGAAGGTAATTTTTTAAAATTAAGACTTGTAGGTATAGAATTAGAGGATATTTCTCCATTAGGTTTAGAAAACTCTATAGAATGCTATTTAAAGCAAATGCTAGATACTGTTGTTTTTCCTAAATTAAAACTATCAGTCGAGGACTTAATGTTTAATGCAGGCTCATATTTTAGTGTTGGTTTAACACCAACATCTGCAGCATTACCATTTAATCCAAACATTTCAAACAATTATTTATCAATCTTTTTAAATATAAATTAACATGCCAAATATAGATATAGCTTTTTCGGAAGATGCTGTAAAAGAGTTGTTTAATACAGCTAGAGACAGTGTAAACATAACAAAATCAGGGAGTTCAAACGGAGCATTTAGAGCGTCTTATAACGTAGGAGTGCGACTAGAAGGTGGAGACATCGATCTTAAAGACTCGCCAGATGAAATTAAAATAAGCGAATTAGATGTCGTTTACGATCCTTTAAATGTGACATTAGAAGTTGACATTCCAGAAGTGTGTGTTGGTGGATTTTGCATTATACCAAAGCCATGGCCTTGGAGTGGCTGCTTAGTGAGAGCACCAAGAATTTGCTTGTTTTCTGCAAATCCAGACATTAGTATTCCTTTAAATTTAGATGGTTTAATTCAATCTGAAATTTCTGGTGGTTTTAAACCTGTAATTAAGTTTTTTGATAATCCAGCAGGAACAGGACTAAACCAATACCAAGCTTATGCAGCAAATGCTTTAGATAAATGGCAATTGTTTTTAGAGGCAAGATGGTTGGATTTAGATATTATAGATTTTGCAGATACTATTGGTAACATTTTAGATGCTATTATAGATAATTTTATAAATAACATTTTTGGAGGTTTACCAGGTTGGGCAAGAGACATATTGAGTTGGTTATTAAATGGTATTAGTGATATTATTAGAGGTATTTTAGATATTGGAGATGATATCGACGAATGGCTTTCGGATCTATTAGGTGTTAGTTTTGGTTTATTCGATTTTATACTAGAAAAAGTTGCCAATCACTTTTTATCAGATACAACTTTATACGAAGTCGATACTCCATATCCTATTGTACCAGGAAGTACACCAGTATTATTGCCAATACATAATGTTGCAATAGATATAAAAGACGATGAGATAGTTTTAAGCGTAGACATATAACCCATAAAAATAACAAAAATGAAAAATTTTATAAATAAAAAAGTATTAGAAAACACGTCATTCTCTGTGGATACTGTTGGGCCTTTAGCTTATGTAGTTCATAAAATGAGTGGAGCAGGAAGTTACCAGATTGAGATTTACAATAACAAATCTTTACTTGTAAGTTCTGAAGTAGAATGTAGTGATAAGTTTGATAAAACTTCCGAAAACGTAGATTTACATCAAGTTTTAAGAAATAAGAGCTTACACAAAATTAGATTAAATAATGAAAATGGCTATTTGCTTTTTTACAACTCAAACGAATTTACCAATAATCGTATCGTTATAAAAAAAGGAAAAAACATTGAATTCGATAATCAGAAACCAACAAAAGCAGATATGTATGCTGTTAATTTATTACGTCCTGGCGTTTATAAATTAAAATCTAAATCATTAAAATCTGATATTACTGTAGATGTAGAATATCCTAAATTACAGGAAAGTAAAGAAAGCCGATTTAATGAGAGTTTTAAATTTTCTGCTGAAAACATTAAAACTGTAAAAACTCAAAAAATTCAGCCAAATCAAGGTCTTGTATTTAATTTAGGAAATGGTTTTGAAGATTTTAATATTGTAATGGAAAAAGAAAATGTGCCTAAAAAAGGCCAATCTATTAAAGAGCAAATTAAATTAGAAGCTCAGAAAATTGCGAAGCAAAAAAAGCAACGCGCTAATAAAAATTTTCATAAAAAATACCAATGGACTAAAAATTAGAATACTAAAAAAGCCTCAAAATTTTAAACTTTGAGGCTTTTTTTATGCGTAAAATTGTTAGTTTTTCACTTTTCACTATTCACCAGCATTAGCTTCCATCTCGCTACGTACACTCTCTACAATAGCAACAGATCTGTCTAACTCGTCGTTATTTACATAAAGCTCTTGTAACCCTTGGCTAAACGTTCCAAAACCAGCCATTCTAGCCGATTCACTTTCATCTTTAATTATAGGATTAATACCTATAGCTTCTAATCTATCGCGAATAAGTTGTACAACAATAAAATTGCCTGTAAATATTTTAATATATTCTGATCCTTCCATAATACTTACTTTTTTAGGGTTGAAGCATTTCAACATAAAATGCTATTACTAAATATACTAAAAAAGGCGGACTTTTAAAAGGAAAAGTGATTAAACTCTATCGTTAAAATATTTATAAATATAGTAGCCACCAAACAGTAAAAAAGCAGCTGCAAGCATTAATCGCAAGGTCGTATATTCTGCTCCTGCTACAAAGTGATTGTAAAAGCGATAAGCGCCTACGCTTATAAAAATAAGTCCAATAATTAGTAATCCATAACCTCTAATGCCTCGTTGTGCCATATATTATCGTAATTCGGCTTTAAGCTGACTCTCAAAATTAGATTGTAGCTTTGCCATTATTTTATCTATTTGTTTGTCTGTAAGTGTTTTATTTTCGTCTTGGAACGTAAAACTCACAGCATAACTCTTTTTTCCTTGTGGTAAATTTTTACCTTGGTAAACATCGAATAAATTAACCTCTTTTAGTAATTGTTTTTCGGTACGTTTAGCGATGTCGTAAATACTTTCAAAACGTACAGCATCATCTAACAACAATGCAAAATCTCTACGTACTTCTGGGTATTTAGGGATGGCTTTAAATTTAATGTCGTTATGCTTCACTAAATTTAAAATAGTATCCCAATTAAAATCTGCAAAATACACATCTTGAGAAATGTCAAAATGCTTCATTATTTTTTTAAAGACTAAACCAAATTCTACTAACTTGTTTTTACCTAAACCAAACTCTAAACCTTCAGCAAATAATGAGTTTTTAGAAGGTGAGGCTTTAAATCTAGAAATACCTAAACGCTGCAAAACAGCTTCAATAGTACCTTTTAAATAAAAGAAATCTGTTTTTTGTGCAGGATTACTCCATGTTTCTGCTGTTTTTTGACCAGTAACAAATACGGTTAAGTGTTTGTTTTCGGTTCTACTATCAGGATAATTATGGTATGTTTTTCCAAATTCAAACAGTTTTAAATCAGAGCGTCTTCTGTTTATATTATGAGATATGGCTTCTAAGCCAGAAAATAAAAGCGATTGTCTCATTACAGACAAATCGTTACTTAAAGGATTTAACATCGTAACATTGTGCTCGTCCTTTAAATGGTCTATTAAGCCAGTATAATCAGGACTAGTAAGCGAGTTTGCTAAAATCTCGTAAAAGCCTTGTGCAGCGAGTTGATTACCTATACTATTTTGGATGTTGTGATCGTCGAAACGCGACATGTTAGACATGCTCGCATTGAGTTTAGAGCTAAATTCAATATTGTTATAACCATAGACTCTAAGTATTTCTTCAATAACATCAGCTTCTCTAGTGACATCGTTTCTGTAAGCAGGTATGGTAAGTCCCAAGCCAGTTTCGGTAACGCTATTCACTTTAATATCTAAAGACGTTAAAATACTTTTAATCGTTTCTTTTGGAATTTCCTGACCAATTAATTTAGTCACATTCTCAAAACTAATACGAACCTGGAAGTCTTCAATTTTATTAGGATAGAATTCCATTATATCGCTCGTTAATTCTCCGCCAGCAACTTCTGTAATCAATAAAGCAGCACGTTTTAAAGCGTATTCTGTAATGTTGGGATCGATACCTCTTTCAAACCTAAACGAAGCATCTGTATTTAGTGCATGTCGTTTTGCAGTTTTACGAACACTTACAGGATTAAAATACGCACTTTCTAAAAATATACTTTCTGTGGTTTCTGTTACACCAGAATCAATGCCTCCAAAAACACCAGCAATACACAGTGGTTTTTCGGCATCGCAAATCATTAAATCATCCTCATGCAATTCGCGCTCAACACCATCTAAGGTTGTAAATTTAGTACCAGTTGGTAGTGTTTTAACTTCAATTTTATTGCCATTAATTTTATTGGCATCAAAAGCGTGTAAGGGTTGACCTAATTCGTGTAACACATAATTAGTAGCATCTACAATATTATTAATAGGAGCCAAGCCAATCGCTTTTAGTCTGTGTTGTAACCATTGTGGCGATTCTGCCACTTTTACACCAGAAATAGAAATACCACAATAGCGAGGCGCTAATTCTTTATTCTGTACTTCGATTTCTATTTTTAAAATTCTATTATCAACGTGAAATGCACTAACCGAAGGTGTAATTAGCTCTAAATTTATCTCCTTGTGCTGCAAGCCAGCTTTTAAATCGCGAGCCACACCAAAATGGCTCATTGCATCTGCTCTGTTTGGTGTTAAACCAATTTCAAAAACCTGATCATTTTCTATATTAAACAAGTCTGCTGCAGGAGTTCCAACAACAGTATCGTTGCTTAATACCATTATGCCATCGTGAGATTTTCCTAAGCCAAGTTCATCTTCAGCGCAAATCATTCCAAAGCTTTCTTCGCCTCTAATCTTTCCTTTTTTTATGGTCCAGGCTTCGCCTTCTTCAGCATATAAAGTTGTACCTATAGTAGCAACAGGGACTTTTTGTCCTGCAGCAACATTTGGAGCACCACAAACAATTTGCAAAGGCGCATTGGCACCAATATTAACGGTTGTTACCTTTAAACGGTCTGCATTTGGGTGTTGCTCGCAAGTAAGAACTTCACCAACAACAACGCCTTCTAAACCACCTTTTACACTTTGGTAAGTCTCTAAACCTTCTACTTCAAGGCCTAAATCTGTTAATAATTCGCTAGTTTGCTCTGGTGACCAATCGGTTTTTATAAACTGTTTTATCCAGTTGTAAGAAATCTTCATTTAATGTCTGTTAAGGCTACAAAGATAAAAATACTTGTGTGTAAAAAAACGCTTAAAACTGTTTTGTTTCAAAAATAATGTAAGATTAAAGGTTCCGTTTTTGTATTTCATCGTATAAAATAGAATTTGGTCTAATAGATGCATTTTGAAGTATGTAATTTTCCATAAATAGTGCTCGATTTTTAGATTCGTACCATATTTATATAGATTAGTTACACTAAAAGTAGGGATAATTTTAGTTGACGAAGGCATTGTTTTACACAATGCCTTTTTTTTATGTAAGTATTTTGTTGTTTCTTCGAATAACCATATAAAAAAGACACTTATGCGTTATTTAATTTCTATTGTTTTGCTTGTTGTTTTATGTGCTTGTACAACAAAGCCAGAAGTCGAAACACTAACTCCAGGCACGTACAGAGCAGAGTTACAGATTAACGACACTATAACTTTGCCTTTTGTTTTTAAAGTCGAAAACCAGAAAAAGCTCACCATTTTTAATGCGGAAGAACGGATTGAAGTCGATGAGATTGAGTACAAAAACGATTCGGTTTACATAAAAACACCAGTTTTTGAAGGAATTTTAATTGCAAAGCTTAATAACGAAACGCTAACAGGGAATTTTGTAAAACCAGAATTAAACCGAATAGTGCCATTTACAGCACAAAAAAACAATACACGTTTTAATAGTAGTGATAACGACGCTACATATAAGGTTACAGGAAACTGGGAAACGACGTTTAGTCCAAATTCTGAAGCCGATAAATACATAGCCAAAGGCATATTTAAACAAAACGGAAACACAGTAACTGGTACCTTTAGAACCGAAACTGGTGATTATAGGTATTTAGAAGGCGTACTCCATGGCAACCAATTACAACTTTCTACCTTTGATGGTGCACATGCTTTTTTATTTACAGGCACAGTTACAGACTCTACAATTAATGGTATGTTTTACTCTGGCAACCATTGGAAAGAACCTTTTACAGCAGTTCGTAACGACGCTTTTGAGCTTAAAGACTCTAATGCACTTACATTTTTAAAAGAAGGCTACGATAGTATTGCATTTACATTTCCTGATGCTAACGGAAACCAAGTGAGTTTAACCGATGAGCGTTTTAAAAACAAAGTAGTTTTAGTACAAATTATGGGAACTTGGTGTCCTAATTGTTTAGATGAAAGCAAGTACTATGCAGACTTTTATAAGTCCAATACAGATGAAGATTTAGAAATCGTCGCTTTAGCTTTTGAGTACGTTAAAACGGAAGATAAAGCCTTTGCCAACATAAAACGTTTACAAGATAGAGTAGGAGTAACGTATCCTGTACTATTAGCGCAAACAGGAACCACCAGCAAACAAAAAGCAAACGAAAAACTCCCAATGCTAAACCACGTATTAAGCTATCCAACCACTATTTTTATAGACAAAAAAGGAACTGTACGTAAAATCCATACAGGTTTTAATGGTCCAGCTACTGGCAAAAAATTTACAGAATTTAAAACGGAGTTCGAAGGTTTTGTAGGTGCTTTGTTGGAGGAGTGAGGGTTTTGGGAGTTTGGTTAATGGTCTCGGCTATAAGTAGTTGCGTGGTTAGCACTAAAGTTAGCAAATAAATCACAGATAGAAAGTCCGAGAGGACTTTCGTAAGTAGGCTATAACCAGCAATGAATTATACACATTCATGTAAGCAGTTTTTTCTACAGTGTTTTAGATTTAAAAATTCCGAAATGCCATAATATTCCACAAGGGTCGTGAAGGAAAAACTCGTTTCCCCATTCGTTATGTACTATTTCAGATAAGCGCACATTCTCATATTTTTCAGTCAACTTTAAGTTCCGTATGTATTTCAAAGTACTTTCTAAATTATCAACCTCAAAGAAAATCATTGAGTTATCAATCCAATCTTTCACATAAGCATCTTGTAAATAAAATCCGAATTCTCCAATGTAGAAATAAGACATTTTTTCAGATGTGATGACTTCTTTAAATCCTAAATCGAGATAGAAATTTCGAGATAGATTATAGTTTTTAGAACCAATAAATGACCTGATTGATTTTCCTGATAATTTCATTTTGAAATGTTTTTTTTAGATTTCTCTAATTTTTGATTTTCCTTTATCCGTTTTCAGAGGAATTTATATAAATTTCTGTTGCGCTTTGGAAATTGCTTACAGTGTACTCTTGATATCAAACGTTTCATTGTTTAATATCATTCGTTAAACGAAGTTAGTGGTTAAAATTTATAAATCAATTACTTTACAAACCTAGTTATACCCTTTTATCAACAATTTTGTAGTATTTGTCATACTAAAAGCTCAATCCTAAAGTCGCGCAATAACACCATCTGCCCAGTCTTTTACTCGTGGTCCAAAACACTCTAAAATAGCATCTACACCAACAACGCTGCCTTTTGCTAATCTGCCTAATAAAGCTAAGTGTTGCTTGTGTTTTTTGTTTTTAGAAACGACTAAACCATTGGGTTGTGTGTCCACACCCAATTTGCTATGTACTGGTTTAATAGTGTTGTCTGCCAATAAATTGGTAACAATAGGAGAGGTGACTGCTGTTATTTGCGGACTGTCTAAAACAGTGTTTACCATAACATCTATTGTAATCTCTTGCTCGTCTTTTTGGAGTTGCCAACCGTTTTTGGTTAGCTTTATTTCAGGATCGTTTACGTAGTTTAAATCTAGTGTGCCTTGGTAAGCTAAAGCTAAAAGCTGTTGTAAACTTTCAATTGGAGGACCAAAGGCGTAACGTTTCATTCGTTCGTCTAAAGTAATAACGTCGCTAATCACCTCGTCGTTTAATTTGGAGTGCGACATCATTTTGTAAAGTGTTGGCTCGCAATGTCTCCACACTTGGCCTAAACAATAATCTAAACTAATGGGTTGCGAGTTGGTCGCCATATTAACAAAGGCTTTTATTAACTGTTCTGGCGCGTTTTTATTAGAGTGTATTAATGGATGTGTATAGTTTTCATCTTCTAAATAGGCTGCAATTATGTCTTGTAACTCTGTTGCATTATGCTCGTGTTGTAAGGCATCATTACCTAATTTTATATATTGGATGGCTGTAACTTCTGCTATGGCTTCAATTAAAAAGGCATTTCCATTATTGTAGTCTTTATTATCGCTTACTTGTTGTAATTTGGATGTAAAACCTAATTGCAACGCTTCAGTAGGTGTAAATAATGCATCTACTTTAGAGTTTAAGGGTTTGCAGGCAAGCGGTAAGCCATCTAAAGAAAAAGGGACGAGTTGTAGTTTTGCTTTTCCGCTATGGTAGGTCATAGCTTGTGTTTTATGGTCTGTAATTTCAAAAGTTCCACCATTAGCTTCCGCTAAAGCTCTTGCAAGATCAATCATGGCTAGTCCAAATCCTCTTAATCCAACTGTATGTGGTTCATTTTTAAAATCTAAAGTTAAGACGTTTTCAATAGGATAACAGTCTTTAAATAAATGGATACTGTCGTTTTTAGTGCTAAATGTCTCCCAATCTGCTAGTTGTTGAGACGTTTTAGTGTCTTGATGACCAATAGTTAATACGACTTCATTCGCAGTATATGTTGTATTTGACTTAAGCTGAATCTCAAAACCTTCAGAAATTGAAATCACTTGATTAACTGTGCCTTGCACAACTTTAAGCCTTTTGTGTGTCTCTAATACAGAAGCGATAGAGGTGTAGCGCGCTCTTAAATAGTTTCCCATTTCTGAGCGTTTTGGAAACACTTCTACATCATTATTTAAGATGTTGTGTTTGCTTTTTCCAGTCCATTTATGATAGCTTGGAAAGGGTTTTATACTGAAGTCACTAAAATTAATTTCTGGACGTTCTGCAATGGTTAATGCACGTTCAGAAATATTAAGCCAATTAACATCTGGTTGGTTGGAGCGATACACGAAGCCAGAACCTAATTGCGATTCTTTTTCGAAAATGATAACGTTTAAATCGGCTTGTTTTGTGCTGTTGGATAAGGAAATGAAAAGATTTTCTAATGCTGAAAGTCCTCGTGGTCCACAACCTACAATAGCGATTGTTTTTGGTGTATTTGCCATAAAAATAATTAGCGTTTAGCGCTACACCTGAAAGATAGGATTATTTGATGAAAATTATTTATTGCAACTCAATTTTGTCTATAAGTAATTTAAAATTTTCTGCTTTTTTATTACCTATTAAAAAGGCTAGCTCTTCAATGGTATTTTTATCGAAGTTTGGATAATCTAACGTTCGGCCTCTAAAAGCAGGATGCATTTGGTTTAAGTTAATTGTAATGGTTTCCCATTCGCCTGAGGTGCTAAATTCTTTGATGTAAGAATAGCGTTCGTTTCTATTGGCTTTTACTCTAAATTGGTAGTCTTTACCGTCGCCTTTTAGTGTAATACGCACTTTAGTATGATTAGAGACGTCTATGGTTTTAGAATCATAACGTAAAGAGGAAAATCCTCCATTATTTTCTAAAGATACTTTGCCACTAAAAACGCCATGACCTTCGGCATTAAGCTTAAAATCACCATCAGAACGTCCTCCCATAACCACATCGTCCACAATGCGCCAATTAGAAAGGTTAGCGTCTTTAGTAAAATCGAAAATAGTTATAGTCGTACTCATAGCAATACTTATTAGAATAAAGGCTAGTGATTTCATAGCTTTGGCTTTGTATCAAAATTAGCAATTTAAGACTGGTTTTTCTCTCAATAAAAAGTTAAAAGCAATTTTTGTAAGAATGATAATTTACTATTTTTGGAAGAGATTGCCACGTCATGCTTCCTCGCAATGACAGTATAGTAAGAAATAAAAATTACCGTCGAGTGAGCAACTATTCAATTTTAACTATTAACTTTTAACTTAACTAGCCATGTATGGTCTCACTTTTTCCATAACTTTTTATCAATTCACCTTCAAACTCTACCAATTCTTGCCAACGTTTATCAACATCAATGTCTTTTCCGTATTTACGAGCAAAAGTGATGAATGTTGTGTAATGTCCTGCTTCGCTAATCATTAAATCATGATAAAACTTTGAAAGTTCTTCGTCGTTAATACGCTCGGAAAGGAGTTTAAAACGTTCGCAGCTTCTAGCTTCAATCATGGCTGAAAACAGTAAGCGATCCACAAAACTTTGTTGTCTGCTTCCGCCTTTATTCATAAATTTATAGAGTTGATTAACATAATGGTCTTTGCGCTCACGACCTAAGGTGTAACCACGTTTTTTAATAATATTGTGTACCATTTGAAAATGCTCTAACTCTTCTTGTGCTAGTTTAATTAATTCTGTAACTAATTCTTCATGCTCGCTATTATTGGTAATAATTGTTATAGCATTGGTAGCTGCTTTTTGCTCGCACCAAGCATGATCGGTTAATATTTCTTCAATATTACTTTCAACAATAGTTACCCAACGCGGATCAGTTTCTAGTTTTAGGTGAAGCATACTCATGGTTTATTATTTTAGTTGTAAAGATAATTATAATAGATATGAAATGAAATGTCACTTCGAGTGAAATTCTTTTTTTTAGAATTTTGTATCGAGAAGCAATAGTATTTAAAGAGTTCTCGATACAATTCTCCTTTGTCGAATGACTCGAACTGACGTAAATTGATAGTTGTGTTGTTTTATTTTAACTAATTTATAAATACTTATAATAGATATGAAATAGAATGTCACTTCGATTGAAATTCTTTTTTTTAAAATTTTGTATCGAAAAGCATTAGAGTTTAAAAAGTTCTCGATACAATTCTCCTTCGTCGAATCACTCGAACTGACTTTGAGTATATAATTTTCTAACTAATATAATTCCAAATATTCTTGTATTTACCCATTTGAGTATAGGTTTCCAATATCACAGCGTTTTGTTGTGAAGCTAAACTAGGATCTTTAGCGAGTATTTGCTTGGCATGATAGCGAGCATGTTGTAAAATGTGGTTGTCCTTTACAATATCTGCTATTTTTAAATCTAAAATGCCACTTTGTAGTGTTCCCATAATATCTCCAGGACCACGAAGGCGTAAATCCACTTCTGCGATTTCAAAACCATCGCTTGTTCTGGTCATGGTTTCTATTCTGGTTTTGCTATTAGCACTTAATTTATGGCTTGTCATTAAAATACAATAACTTTGTTCTGCACCACGACCAACACGACCTCTTAATTGGTGTAATTGTGCAAGTCCAAAACGTTCTGCGCTTTCAATAATCATTACAGAGGCATTAGGCACATTTACACCAACTTCAATAACTGTAGTTGCGACCATAATTTGAGTTTCGCCTTTAATAAAACGTTGCATTTCAAACTCTTTATCTGCTGGTTTCATTTTGCCATGCACAATGGAAATTTGATAGTCTGGCATTGGGAATTCTCTAGAGATACTTTCGTAGCCATCCATTAAATCTTTGTAGTCCATTTGTGCACTTTCTTGGATGAGAGGATAGACAATATAAACCTGTCTGCCTTTGGCAATTTCATCGCGTATAAAACGGAATACTTTTAGTCTATTATTATCGTACCTGTGAACCGTTTTTATGGCTTGTCTTCCTGGAGGTAATTCGTCTATAATAGAGATGTCCAAATCACCATAAACAGACATTGCTAAAGTTCTCGGAATTGGTGTTGCAGTCATGACCAAAACGTGTGGAGGATAGGTGTTTTTTTTCCATAATTTGGCACGTTGTTTTACACCAAATCTATGTTGCTCGTCTATAATTGCTAAGCCTAAATTTTTAAATTTTACTTTATCTTCGAGCAAAGCATGCGTGCCAATTAAGAGATCTAGTTCTCCATTTTCGAGCATTTCATGAATTTCCTTACGTTCTGAAGTTTTACTTGAACCTGTGAGTAGTTTTATGCTGATTTCTAAATCATTACATAACTCAACTAATCCGTTATAGTGTTGTACTGACAAAATTGCAGTCGGAGCCATAAGGCAAGCCTGAAAACCATTGTCAAGCGCTATTAATATTGACATTAGCGCAACTATAGTCTTTCCAGAACCAACATCGCCTTGTAAAAGCCTATTCATTTGTGCATTACTACCTAAATCTTGTCTTATTTCTTTAATAACTCGTTTTTGCGCATTGGTTAATTCGAAAGGTAAATGGTTTTTAAAAAAGGAATTAAAATGTGCTCCAACAGTTTCAAAAGGAAAGCCTTTTATTTTTGATTTATGGATTAAATTCTTCAGAATTAATTGCAATTGAATGTAAAATAATTCTTCAAATTTTAGCCTGAATTGTGCCTTAGAAAGTAGCTCTTGATTTTGCGGAAAATGGATGTTAAAAAGCGCTTCAGATTTAGAAATTAATTTAAGTTCAGAAATTAAATTTTCAGGTAAAGTTTCAACAAATTTTCCTTTAGATTCTAAGAACAATTGTTGCATAATTTTTGTTAGTACACGATTGGTAATTCCTTTGTTAGAGAGCTTCTCTGTAGAAGGATAAATCGCTTGCATTGCAGAGCGTAAATTTTTGTCGTATTCAGTCTGCAATTCTATATCTGGATGAGGCATATTAAACTTGCCATTAAACCAATTTGTTTTGCCAAAAATCACATAAGGTATATTGAGCTTTAGGCTGTCTTTAATCCATTTTTGACCTCTAAACCAAACGAGTTCCATTGTGCCAGTTTCATCTTGGAAAGTGGCGACTAAACGTTTGCCTCGTTTTTGAGCGACTTCTTGAAATTTTGTGATTTTACCAATAACCTGCACTTCGGAAGAGTTTTGTTGTAACTCGTTAATTTTATAGTATTTAGTTCGGTCTAAATAGCGATTAGGAAAGAGATTAAGTAAATCTTGATAGGTATGAATATTAAGTTCCTTGCGAAGCAAATCGGCTCGATTTGGTCCAACACCTTTTAAATAGTCAATGGGAGTTTGAAGGTTAATACGCATACACTACGAAATTAGTGTATTTGGCTATATTTTAAAAGAAAATAGTAGTCATTTCGATTGCAGAGTGAAAACATTTAACTAGCTAAACTGTTTGCTTTTTGCTTATTCAATTTTTATTAATATTGAGATTTCTCAATCGTATCTCATTTCGAAATGTCAAAACGTTTCACAGAAATAACAAAAAATTGTATTTTGGTCTAATCCTTGTTTAATTCTATTTATGAAACCGTTTTTATTTCTTTTTTTATTGCTTTTAAATTTTTCTGTTGAAGCTCAGCAGACTGAATATGTTGATTATAAAACGGCTAAAGCAGAGATTTTTTTTGGGATTAATAATGCTAACGAAATTATTGGATTAATGACTTTTGAATTAGATATTTTAAAAGATACAGATTCCATTTTTATTGATGCCAAAAATTTCGAAAAAATAGCGTATCGCTTAAACCAGTCTATACAAGATAGCTTATATGATGGTAAGCATTTAATTATTAAATACAGTTTTAAAGCAAATACAAAACACGTGTTAGATGTTGCTTGGAAAACAAAACCTAAAAAAGCTTTGTATTTTGTAGAAGAACAAATTTGGACACAAGGCCAAGGAAAATACACCAGTAATTGGTTACCAAGTATAGACGATACTAACGATAAAATAGAATTTGATTTATCAATTTTCTATGATAAAAATTATGCAGTTTTAGCAAATGGGAAGTTAATAGATAAAGAAGTTGGTAAAACCATTACACGATGGCATTACGATATGCAACAACCAATGTCCAGCTACCTAGTTGCGTTAGCCATTGGTAAATACAATAAAATAGAAGAGACTTCAAAAAGCGGAATCCCTTTAGAATTTTATTATTATCCTGAGGACTCCACGAAAGTAGAGCCAACGTATCGTTACACAAAACAGATGTTCGATTTTCTAGAAGAAGAAATTGGAGTGCCTTATCCATGGCAAAACTATAAGCAAGTACCAGTTAAAGATTTTTTGTATTCTGGAATGGAAAATACAAGTCTCACTATTTTTAGTGACGATTTTATGATTGACGAAACATCGTTTATAGACAAAAACTACGTAAACGTTAACGCACACGAATTGGCACACCAATGGTTTGGTGATTTAGTAACTGCTAAAAGTGGCGAACACCATTGGTTACAAGAAGGTTTTGCAACGTATTATGCGTTGTTGGCAGAACAAGAAGTATTTGGAGATGATTATCATAATTGGAAATTGTATGAGTATGCACAAGAGCTTTTGCAACAAGACCAAGCAGGACAAGGAACAGCATTGCTAAATCCAAAATCTAGTAGTGTGACTTTTTATAAAAAAGGCGCTTGGGTTTTACATTTGTTACGAGATAAAGTAGGCGATAAGGCATTTAAAAATGCCGTAAAACGCTACTTAAATAAACATAAATTTAAAAATGTAGATACTAACGATTTTATAAGTGAAGTCGAAAAAACTTCTAGAGAACATTTAAAGGAATTTGTATCAAAATGGTTGGAAAGTGATGCTTTGCATTATAATGAGTTGATAGATAATTTAAAAACACATTCTGCTGCATTACAACAGAAAATTAAATTGGATAGTGCGCTGCAGTCCTCGTCTTTAGATGATTATAGTATAAATCGTTATTGGGAACAAGCAACAAACGACACAGTAAAAATTTGGTTTATAAATGAAAATTCTAATTCGCTTACTGAAGCCGTTGTTAAAAATGCATTAAACAGTAGTAATATTAAGGTGAGACAAGCCATTGCTCAAAATATGAACGAAGTACCTTCAGCATTAAAAAAAGAGTATGAACGTTTGTTAAACGACGACTCTTATGTAACCAAAGAGTTAGCCTTATTAAATCTATGGTCTAGTTTTCCGCAGGAGCGAAACAAGTATTTAGAGCGTACTCAAAAAGAAGATGGATTTAACGATAAAAATATAAGAACCTTATGGCTTACTTTAGCCTTGGTCACTCCAAGTTTTAAAGAGGATAACAAAATTAACTACTATAACGAATTGATAACTTATACCTCTTCAAACTACAATTTTAGATTACGACAAAATGCCTTTTTATACCTCGCAAATATTGATGCTTTTAATAAAAAAGCACTAACAAACTTAGTTGATGCAACGCAACATCATAACTGGCGTTTTAAAAGTTTTGCAAAAGATTTGTTAAAAAAGCTTTCAGAAAATGAAAAATATAAGCAACTTGTAGAGCAAATTTTAAAAGATAAAAACAATACAAATTGAGAGCTTTAGTTATTTCGGGAGGAGGAAGTAAAGGTGCATTTGCTGGAGGTGTAGCACAATACCTTATTGAGCAAGAAGGCAGAGACTACGATATGTATTTAGGCACCTCAACTGGTAGTTTGTTGGTGCCACATTTAGCAGTAAACGATATTGGTAAACTTTACGATATTTTTACTCACGTTAATCAAAATTCAATTTTTAGCATTAATCCATTTGTGATTAAAAAGAAAAAGGGGAGAGAATACGTATCTATTAATTACTTTAATACTATACTTCAATTTATAAAAAAGAAACGAACATTTGGCGAAAGTAAAAACCTAAGAAAACACATAAAACGCAATTTTACAGAAGAAGAGTTTTATGCTATTAAAGCAAAAAATAAAGAAGTAATAGTTACAGTAGCAAACTTGTCTAAAAATCGAACGGAATACAAATCGATTAATGAGTTTGATTACGAAGAGTTTTGCGATTGGGTTTGGATTTCGTGTAATTACATTCCGTTTATGTCTTTAGTTAAAAAAAATGGTTTTGAATATGCAGATGGAGGATTAGGTTGTGTAATACCAATTCGCGAAGCTATTTTACGAGGCGCAACAGAGGTTGATGCTATTGTATTAGA
Source organism: Lacinutrix salivirga (assembly GCF_053604675.1). NCBI lineage: Bacteria > Pseudomonadati > Bacteroidota > Flavobacteriia > Flavobacteriales > Flavobacteriaceae > Lacinutrix > Lacinutrix salivirga. Next base: position 153,857 of record NZ_JBSHNP010000103.1, on the reverse strand, counting down.
AAGTGAAGATTTGGCGTACAATAAAGTATTGGGTAAAAACCCTTTTTCGTTAATGATTAGTTTATTTGGTCACTTGTTAGACCAAGTTGAACGAGGTGATATTGCCATTGGTAAGTTAGCGGCAAAACATCGTGATGTAAAATTAAATATTTATTATACACCAACAAAACTAACTGAAAACTCATTAGTATTTAACAAAAAACTAATGGAAAAATGGTGGTTAGATGGTTTTTTACATGCAGAGTCTAAGCATGGTAAACGCTCTAGCGGAACTGTTGAGGTTAGGTATGATTAACTCCAAAGTTTCCCAACTTCGTCTTTTATATAAGACAAACCTGCATGACTTGGTGCACGACGCTCAGTCATTTCTTTTAAAATAGCTTCTCTTAAAGTATCTGCCGAATCTATTTTTTCTGAAATACTAGATTTTCTAATTAATTGTATAGTTGCATTTTTTGAAGCATTAATTACATTCCAACATTCTTCAGTTACATAAATTTGCTGCGATAAATTGTGCTCAAATTCTTGCTCTATATTTTGTATTAATAAATTCTCGTAATGGTCTTTATCGGAGTTTATTGGAGCAACACGAAGCAATAATTTTGAAGGCACAATACGCTCTAAAAAAAGTGTTAAGCGCTCATAAGCTTGTAAACGTAATGGGAAGGCTTCTTTTTGTAACTCTTTATGCATTAAAAAGGTTCTTCGGTTGTTTTCATTTTCAGTATGTTCTCTAAAAAATAAATAAGCGATAGCTCCTGTAATTAAAGCAGGAATAATATACATTAAAAGGTTTACAAGTTGTTGTTCCATAGTTGTTTTTTGTATGATTACAAACATAAGTTGTTTTTTAGAATAGCACAAATATTCCGTTCGTTGAATGAAAGGTGTCTTTCGTTAAATAGAAATTGTTGTTAGTTTAATACATATAAATTTAGACTTTAATACAGATTATTTTCGTGGAGCTATTAATCTTTACCTTATTAAAATAGCCAAGGCAGTTAAAGGTCTTGGCTATTTAATTTTAACCTCAATCTAATTCCTTATGAAAACAAAATTACTTTTCAATTTATTATTGATTACTTTATGCGCTAATTTTTCTTTTGGTCAAAACACAGCACTACCTTCTGGCACTTTTGCAACTGCAGCAGATGTTGCAGATTGGACAGTATTGCCAAATACGGTATCCAAATCATGGTTTAATGGTGGATGTCAATCCATGTTTGTTGATAATTTAGGTAATCCTCCTGCAACCATTACTTCGCCAATTTTTAGTATAGGATTATCTGGAGACTACGAGTTAGAATTAGAGTATGCGGTTATATATACAGGCACTGCTGCTATTTTTGAGTTAGTAGATTCTACTAATACAGTTATAAGTGCAACATCAAATACAACTGTTACAGGCACTTGTACAGATTGGCCAAGTCCTAAACACAGTACATTAGTGTTTGCTAATGTAAGTTCTGGTAATTACCAATTACGAATTACAATTCCTAGCTCCCAGTTTTTTCTAGATGGAGTAGAATTAGGCGTTTACAATCCTATTACTGTAAGTGGAAGTGTAAATGCTTCTGGCTGTACAAATGGTAATATGCTTAATAGTTTCCCGATTAAAATTACAGATTTAAGCGATAATTCTTCGGCTTATACTTCTACTATTAATGGTGTTTATAATTTTATATTGCCAAATACTTCGGGTAATTTTTTAATAGAGCCTGTTAATTCTGGTAATATAGTTGCGACACCAAATGGGATTAATTTAACTATAAATTCTTCATCTACTTCATACTTAAATAATGATTTTTGTTTTACAAGTAATATTACAGGAGTTGAGGTAGAAGCACAATTGGTTAGTCAGAATTTAGCAAGACCAGGATTTGTTGCAGATTATGAGTTAAATTACAGCAATAATGGTGATACTACAACAGGAGCAGAGACTATTGTTTTAAATTTTGATAGCTCTAAAATGTCTTATGTTACAAATTCAGCTTCAGTTGTACCTGCAAGTGTAACTAGTAATTCTATCACTTGGAATTATACCAACCTTACTTCTTTAGAGTTTAGAAATATTACATTTTCATTTAATATTTTACCTCCACCAACGGTTACTGGTGGAGACGTTTTAAACTTTGCAGGTAATATTACACCTACTACAGACGTTGATCCAGGTAATAATTCATTTATTTTAGATCAAACAGTTGTAAATGCTTACGATCCTAATGATGTGTTGTGTATGGAAGGAGATGAGATTTCGCCTTCTCAAATAGGAGATGATTTAACCTATAGAATCCGTTTTCAAAACACAGGCACAGCCTCTGCAGTGAACATTACAGTTAAAACAGATTTAGATGCAGATTTAGATTGGGCTACGTTTCAACCAATTTCTGCGTCGCATGCCTACACAACATCTGTCGCAAACGGAAATGAATTAACCTATACCTTTAATAATATAAATTTAGACGATAGTACTACAAATGAACCTGGATCTCATGGTTGGATTTTTTATAAAATAAAGCCAAAAAGTACAGTTGTTGTAGGAGACACTTTTAATGCTACAGCAAGTATTTATTTCGATTTTAATCCTGCAGTTGTAACTAATACCTATACAACAACTATTGTGAGTCCAGAAACTTATGTGCCAGATGATAATTTTGAAAACCACTTAGAAACCCACGATGCCTTAGGAAATGTGGTGCCATTAGGTGATCCAACAAGTATGGGAAATGGTGTTGCAAACGATAACTATGTATTAACTTCTAGAATTAATACTGTAGAGTATTTGTACATGCCTTCTTTAGGTATTACAGATTTAACAGGAATTGAAGATTTTGTAGCCATTAAAAACCTGCAAGTACCATCTAACCAATTAGCAACTTTAGATGTGTCACAAAATACAGCATTAGAGCTCTTTTATTGTAGTGTAAACCAGTTAACCGCTTTAGATGTTACTAACAATACCTCATTAATTTATTTAAATTGTTTTTCTAATCAATTAACAGCATTAGATGTATCTAATAATTTAGCATTACAATATTTAGCATGTGGAGTAAATCAAATTACAAGTTTAGATGTGTCACTTAATGTAAATATTAACCAATTAATTACTGCAAATGGTCAATTAACCAGCCTAAATGTTAAAAACGGAAATAACACCAACTTTACCACATTTAATGCGCTTAATAACCCAAACCTTACTTGCATAGAGGTTGATAATGCTGCTTGGAGTACAACAAATTGGACTAATAAAGATGCTACATCTACTTTTGTGAATAATCAAAGTGAATGTGCAACGTTGTCTAATTCTGTTTTTGAATTAGCAGAGGTTAATATCTATCCTAATCCTGTAAATTCCATGCTTACTATAACTATTAAAGCTGAAGCTAGCTACAGTTTAATAACAGTAAACGGACAAGTGGTTAAAAGTGGCAAACTTCAAACAGGTGAAAACTCTATAAAAATGAACACTATCTCTAATGGATTATATTTTTTACAGGTTTTAACTTCGGAAGGCATTTTGACTAAAAAAATAATTAAGCAATAATTTATATTTGCTATTCTAGTGTTTGTAATTGCAAATGGTAATATTGAAGCCTTTTTAATAGCGCATAAAAAACTACATTTGTAAGTAAACTAATTAAATCACATTGAAACAAAAAAAACGCCATATCACAACACTCTTAGTTTTGATATGGAGTTTTTGTTTTGCTCAGCAATACACAAACTACTCTACAAAAGAAGGGTTGCCTAGTAACCACGTATATACCATTTTGCAAGATGCAAAAGGGTTTATGTGGTTTTTAACAGATAAGGGTATGGTAAAGTGCAATGGTAAAACCTTTAAGACTTTTACAACAAAAGAAGGTTTACCTAATAATGATGTTTGGGAAGCCTTTACAACTCCAAATGGAAAAATTTGGTACTTGTCTAAATCCTCTAGATTAGGTTATATCGAAAAAGACAGTGTGTTCTCATTCCCAAATAAAGATAAAAACAAAATTATAAATCCAATCTATTCTTCTCAAGTAGGAGATTCTATTTATCCAACAGAATCTTTAAAAACCTATACATTAAAAAATAATTTATGGCATGGCGAGCAACATAAAAAAAACAAAAACCTAAATGAAGATTGGATTAAGTTGCAACATAAAACTATAAGATACTTGTCCCTTAATCCAGAAGATGAATTTTTAAGTTTATATGATAAAGACTTATCAATAACAAAGCGTATGCCAACTAAAGATTTATATGGTTTAACAGGTACAAGAGGGCAAATTAACGATAGCTTATTTTTTTGGACTACAGAAAAAAAATATACTATTCTTAATTTAAATACTCAAAAACTAAAACAAGTTTATTTTGATAACACACAAAAATCTGTTCCAAGACTTAATTTAGTAAATAAGGAAATCCAAATTTCGGGAAACAATTTTGTAGCAAAATTAAATAACGAGTTTAATATAGTAGATCCATTTTATTTTCCTGAAGAGATTGAAGCGCATTTTGGATTTATAGATAAATCTAATATTATATGGTTGGCTAGCTTTAATAATGGAATTTATAAATTACCAAAGACGAGAAGTAATATTGTCTATGCTTTTAAAAATAATAAAATTCAGAGTTTCAACTATATTGATAATAAATTAGTTGTAGGTGTTTATAATAAAGGGTTTTATAGTTATAATGCTCAGCACAACAATTTTAAGCTGTTAATGACTAGTAATGAGTATCTTTTTGGAGCTTATCAAATACCACAAATAAACACTACATTTTACTCAACAAGAACAGTATTGCATCAATCATTAGGTGATAAAAAAAAACCTATAGATTTTAAAAAAATCACTAACCAAAACATTTTTTTAAATGAAATTGCTCGAAAAATCATATATTTTAATAATAAACTATACGGAAATTTTTCATTTGGAATAAATAAATTAAATGCAAAAACGCTTGTTTTAGAAAACGAGTATCTTCAAAAAGGATGTAACGACATTTTGGTGTTTAATAACCAACTTTTAATTGCAACAACAAATGGTGTAAAAGAACTTAAAAATGATACGATTGTCGATATCTTTTTTAAAGACAATACATTAAGAAAATCAATATTAAGTTTAAAAAAAATTAATGATTCTCAACTACTGATTAATACAGATGGATTTGGAAGTTACATTACAGATTTAAAGACAATAACACCTTTAAAAGGATCAAAGTTTCTAATTGTTCAAGATGCTTTTGTAAATAATAACTCGCTTTGGTTAGCAACCAATACTGGAGTTTTGCATTTTAAAAAAAATAATGAAAATTATCAATTATCAAGAACATATACTATAAACGACGGTTTACCAAGTAACAACGTAAATACTGTTTATGCTAATACAGAAAATTTAATAGTTGGCACAAACAATGGGTTGGCAATTTTGCCTATAAATCAAAAAAAAGAAGACTTATTACTTGATTTGTTTATTGAAAATGTAACCTATAATAACGACCCTATTTCAGACAACAAAAAGCGCTTTTACAAAAGTAATAACACATTAGACATTGTTGTAAATGCAATTGATTTTTCTGAAGCCGAAGCACATACATTTTCATACAAATTAGAACCTGTACAAACCCATTGGACAGAGACTACAACTAACCTAATTACCTTTAATAATCTTCCACCAAATGATTATATTTTCAATTTAAAATCAGGAACAATACATAAGCATTTAGAATTTTCCATCCATCCTTTATGGTGGCAAAATACTTGGGCAAAAACATTAATTGGTTTGTTTGGTATAGCATTAGTTTCAATAGTGGTTTGGAGAACAAGTAAAAAAGCACAAGCAAAACGAAACATAAAGCTTATACAAGAAAAGCAAATGTCTGAAATTCAATTAAAAGCCTTGCGATCTCAAATGAATCCGCATTTTGTATTTAACTCTTTGGCGGCAATTCAATATTACATTAATAATAACGAAATTGAAGCGTCCGAAGCTTATTTAATTAAGTTCTCTAAGCTTATTCGTCAGTTTTTTGAACTCTCTAAGGAAACCGAAATAAGCTTAGAGCAAGAAGTGAAACTTATTAAAAACTATTTAGAAATTGAAAAACTTCGGTTTAAAGATAAATTTGAATTTAAGATATATATCGATTCTAAATTAAATAAAACAGGAACACCATTGCCAACCATGCTATTGCAGCCTATCGTAGAAAACGCGGTTAATCATGGAATTTTTAATAAAGTTGAAAACGGAACTATTAGCATTAATTTTTATTACAAATCTGAAAAAAGTTTTAAAGTTGAAATCATTGACGATGGCGTAGGATTTATAAATACTAAAAAGAAAAGTAAAGGAAAAGTAAAATCATCAAACGTTTTAGAAGATAGGTTGAAGTTTTTAAATCAATCTGGAATATGGAAAATTTCTTATTCTGAAGACGAATTATACCCTAATTTACAAGACAGAGGAAGCAAATCAACTTTTATTATAACACAATTATAATTTATGATTAAGCACACAGCGATATTAATTGACGATGAAATTTCTAATCTTAAAGGGTTAGAGCAAAAATTAGGCAAACTCTTTCCAGACCTAGTTATACAACATAGTTTTCAAAAACCTGAAGACGCTATAAAAGCATTAGAAACAGAGCAACCAGACTTAGTGTTTTTAGATATAGAAATGCCTCGTATTAATGGTTTCGAGCTATTATCGAAATTACAAACTGTAAATTTCCAAGTGATTTTTGTTACAGCATACAGCGAATACGCTATTGAAGCATTTAAACAAAATGCAGTTGATTACGTTTTAAAACCAATAGATGATAGCGATTTAGTAATTGCTGTTAATAAAGCTTTAACTATTATTAACACAAAGACTGAAGTTGAAAAAAACCACAAACTCGTGGGTTTGTTATCCGAAACGATAACAAGCAATCACAAAATTATAGTCCCAACACAAAAAGGGATGTCTTTTATCCCAAAAGAAGAAGTATTACACTTAGAAGGTTATGAAGGCTATACTAAAATTCACTTGCTAAACGATACCACAATTATAAGCTCGTACAACTTAGGTAAATTCGAAAAATTATTGTGCAACAAATTTTTTAAGTGCCATAAATCACATATTGTTAACCTCGAAAAAGTGAGGCATTTTGAAAACGAAGGCTATCTTGTTTTAGAGAATACGCAACGCGTACCAATTTCTAGAGCAAACAAAAAAGCGTTTTTAAAATTATTTAATTAAGCCTCATTTTCCGCTTTGTAACCACCTAAATGCTTACACGCTTTTAAAGATTGCATACCATTAAAAGGCACAGGTGTTTTCTCGTATTGATAGGTTAAACTTAACTCAGACGATAAATTATGGTCGTCCACATTAACTTCTATATCACTCATTTTAAATTGGCAAGGATGCTCGTAACCTGCAGCATGTGTAATTTCTAAAAATTCTTTTCTAAAGGTTTTAAAGTATTGTCCTGCGCGTTCAGATTTTAAAGGCACATCTATACCACGTTGTAACCATTTACTTTGTGTTGCAACACCACTTGGACAACGGTTGGTATGGCAAACTTTAGCTTGGATGCAACCAATACTCATCATAGCTTCTCTGGCCACATTAATAACATCAACTCCCATAGAAAAGGCCATCGCAGCCTTACCAGGAAACCCTAATTTGCCACTACCAATAAAAACCACTTGTTGCTCTAAACCTTTCTTTTTAAACAATTTATACAAATCTCCAAAAGCGTAAACCCAAGGTAAACTTACGTGGTCTGCAAAACTTGGAGGTGCTGCACCAGTTCCACCTTCGCCACCATCTACAGTAATAAAATCTGGACCCTTACCAGTTGCTTTCATAATATCTGTAAGTTCTTCCCATTGTTCTAGTTTTCCAATAGCAGCTTTAATGCCAACAGGTAATCCTGTTTCTTCGGCAATAGCTTCAATAAAATCTACCATTTCTGGTATCGTTGTAAACGCCTTATGGTTTGGTGGAGACAACACAGTTTTTCCAACTTCAACACCTCTAATTTCAGCTATTTCTTTATTTATTTTTTCTCCTGGTAAAACACCACCTTTTCCTGGTTTAGCACCTTGAGACAATTTTAATTCTATAGCACGAACAAATGGATTGTCTTCTACTAGTTTTTTCATTTTTTCCATAGAAAAATTGCCATCATCAGTACGAACACCAAAATAACCTGTTCCAAAATGAAACACCACATCACTACCATTTCTATGGTAAGGTGATAAACCACCTTCTCCTGTATTATGGTATGCTCCAGCTATTTTGCAGCCTTTGTTAAGCGAATCTATGGCTCTTGCAGACAACGAACCAAAACTCATTGCAGACACGTTTATAATAGATGCAGGACGATATGGTCGCCTACGTTTATTATGTGCACCAATGACCTTAGCACATGGTAAAAAGTACTTGTCTTTTGCGTTAACATGATCGTCTTCTACTTTAAACGGTAACATCGCATTATTAATAAAAATGTGCTGATGCGCATAAATATCTCTATCAGTACCAAACCCTTCGTAGTTATTTTCGCCTTTAGCAGAGGCATAAACCCAACCACGTTCAATACGATTAAAAGGTAACTCCTCTCTATTATTTGCAATAAAATATTGCCTAATTTCAGGACCAATACTTTCAAACCAATAACGTAAATGGCCAACTATTGGGTAATTATGGCTAATAGTATGTTTACGCTGTAAAACATCGCGAATAGCTACAACAACTAAAATTATTATAATCCATAACCACCAGGAAATGCTAGATAAAAAGTTTAAAAGGGAATCCATAAGTAAAGAAGGGTTTTCTCAAAAATAAGAATAAAATACAACAAAATTTAAAAAGCCATAAATAAGAATGTTATTTCATTTCTGTATCTTTATACTATGAATAAAATCGTAAAAAAATCACTGCTTATTGTAGCATTAATAGTAATAATTTTAATCATAGCTTTTGCAATATTAAGTGCAAAAGTAAAGTCGAAAATTGAAGATAAAATAGACGATTTACAACCAAATACGCAGATAACTTATTCGGATTTAGACATCAACACATTTAGAGGAGATGTTACTTTTAAGGATTTAAACATTAAAATTTTAGGAGAAAATACAGACTCTACATTAGTAATCGCAACTTTAGAACAATTAAAAATTGACGACCTAAGCTATTGGAATTGGTTTGTAAACGATAATATTTTAGTTGAAAAACTTATAATTACAAAACCAAATATTACCTATTATCATAATCCATTAGTAAATACTGAAGCTTTTAAAAAGAATACTTCAACTATAAATAAAGAAATAATAGTACAACAAATAAGTGTTGTAAATGGTAAAGTTGAAATACTTAAGTTTTCAAATGAAGCTGTAATCCTTAAAACAGATACAGTTAACTTTACTAGTAGTAACACAACTTATTCTGCAAAAACTGAAGCAAAAGTGCCAATCACTATGGAAGCTTTTAATTTAGAAGTGGATTCACTTTTTTATGCACTTAATGATTTTGAAAATATGGAGATTGCTTCAGCTAAAATTACAGATAAATCGACTTCAATAACTACTCTCCATTTAAAAACTAAATATTCAAAACAACAACTTTCAAATCTACTTAAAACCGAACGCGATTATTTTAACCTGACTATAAATAAAATAAATATTGCTAACCAAAATATTGGTTTTAAGGCTAATGGCAAACTATTTTTTAAAGCACAAAATACTGATTTAAATACCATTAATGCAGAAATATTTAGAGATAAATTAGTTGAGGATGATCCTACAAAAAAGCCACTATACAGTAAAATGTTAAGAGATTTAAACTTTGATTTAGGTTTAGATAACATTACACTAAACGACGCTAATTTAACTTATGCAGAGTTGGTAAAGCCAGACGAGAAAGCAGGAGAACTCCACTTTAAAAATTTAAATGCTAAAATTGTAAATCTTGGTAATAATTACGCAGACAGCACAAAAACTAGTGCGACTATAAAAGCTAAATTTATGAAAACAACACCAATAGCAATAGATTGGTCGTTTAATGTACAAGATAGTAACGATTATTTTGTGTTTAAGGGTGAGATTGACAACTTACCAGGACAAGATTTAAATCCGTTTTTAAAGCCAAATCTTAATATTGAATTTAAAGGCGAGCTTCAAAAAATATATTTTACAATTGCAGGCAATGATTTAAAATCCAATATAGATTTAAAAACAAAATACAATAATTTCGAGGCTATAATCCTTAATAAACGAGGAAAAGAGAAAAACAAATTACTTTCTGGTTTAGTGAATTTATTCATTTCTAAAAACAGTAATGATAATCCAGACGATTTTAGAAATGGTTCTAAAAAGGATGTGAGACGCGACCAAACCAAATCGGTTTTTAATTTTGTATGGCTTAATTTAAAAGGCGGCTTGTTTAGCGCTATGGCTGGAGATGGTAAAAAAAATAAGGACTAATTACTACAGTTAACAGTGTGGCTTAATATTGTTTATAATTATTAATAATTCTGGAGCATAAAACCCTAAGTATTGGTTATTTTCACGCTACAAAAAAGACAGCAATTTGGAGAAGTATTTAAGTCAGTTAAATGAAGCACAATTAGCGCCAACCATACAAAAGGATGGTCCAATGATTGTGATAGCAGGAGCAGGATCTGGTAAAACACGTGTGTTAACCTATCGTATTGCTTATTTAATGAGTCAAGGAGTAGATTCCTTTAATATATTAGCATTAACCTTTACAAACAAGGCAGCTCGCGAAATGAAATCGCGTATTGCCACTATTGTTGGCGATGGAGAAGCAAAAAATTTATGGATGGGAACCTTTCACTCGGTTTTTGCTAAAATCCTTCGTTTCGAAGGTCATCATTTAGGTTTCCCAAGTAATTTTACAATTTACGATACACAAGATTCGCAACGGCTTTTGGGTTCCATTATAAAAGAAATGGGATTAGAAAAAGACATCTATAAAACCAAGCAAGTTTATAGCAGGATCTCTTCGTATAAAAATAGTCTAATTACAGTTAAAGCCTATTTTAGTAATCCAGAATTAATGGAAGCAGATGCCATGGCAAGGCGTCCAAGAATGGGAGAAATTTATAAAGAATATGTTGACCGTTGTTTTAAAGCAGGAGCAATGGATTTTGACGATTTATTACTGCGAACCAACGAATTACTTACACGTTTTCCTGCAGTATTAGCTAAATATCAAGACAAGTTTAGATATATTTTGGTGGATGAGTACCAAGATACCAACCACTCACAATACTTAATTGTTAGAGCATTAGCAGACCGTTTTCAAAATATATGTGTTGTTGGTGACGATGCACAAAGTATCTACGCCTTTCGTGGTGCAAATATTAATAATATTCTCAATTTTCAGAAGGATTACGACGATGTAAAACTCTATCGATTAGAACAAAATTACCGCTCGACCAAAAATATAGTAAATGCAGCAAATTCGGTTATAGATAAAAACCAAACCAAATTAGATAAAATAGTATGGACAGCAAACGACGAAGGTCCAAAAGTGAAAGTACATCGCTCGCTAACAGATGCAGACGAAGGTCGTTATGTTGCAAGTTCCATTTTCGAAAACAAAATGAACGAACAACTTAAGCACAGCGATTTTGCTATTTTATATCGTACCAATGCGCAATCGCGTGCCATGGAAGATGCTTTGCGAAAACGCGAAATCCCTTATCGTATTTATGGAGGATTGTCTTTTTACCAACGTAAAGAAATTAAAGACGTTTTAGCGTATTTACGTCTAATTTTAAATCCAGCAGACGAGGAAGCACTAAAGCGTGTTATAAATTATCCAGCAAGAGGTATTGGCCAAACAACTATAGATAGACTTGTAGTTGCAGCAAATGGATTAGGCAAAACTATTTTTCAAGTCCTAAAAGAAATAGACCATTTAGATCTAAAAATTAATAATGGTACAAAAAATAAGCTTAGAGATTTTGTAACGCTAATTGAAAGCTACCAAGTAATGAACCAAACTGCAAATGCCTTTGATTTGGCAGAGCACGTGACTAAAACTAGTGGCTTAATTAGAGAAGTTAATAAAGATGGTACACCAGAAGGTGTAATGCGTTTAGAAAATATAGAAGAGCTATTAAATGGTATTAAAGATTTTGTTGAAGGCCAACTAGAGCTTGCAGATGCTTCAGATTCTTTAGCCGAATTTTTAGAAGATGTTGCATTAGCGACAGATATGGATGCAGACAAAGGCGATGCAGATCACGTGGCATTAATGACGATTCACTTAGCTAAAGGGTTAGAGTTTCCTTATGTGTATATTGTAGGTTTAGAAGAAGATTTATTTCCAAGTGCTATGAGTATGAACACACGTAGCGAGTTAGAGGAGGAGCGACGTTTATTTTACGTGGCACTAACTAGAGCCGAAAAGCAAGCCTATTTAACTTATGCTTTATCGCGTTACAGATGGGGAAAATTAATAGATTCTGAACCAAGCCGTTTTATTGAAGAAATAGATGATGAGTATTTAGATATTATTACTCCAATCGAAGAACGACGAATAAATCCAATGCTTTCAGCAGATATTTTTGGCGATGTAGAACCTAATAAAATTAGATTTAAAAAGCCAGTACAGCCACAATTTAAAAAGAAAGGCAGTCCCAAAACCGAACCTGAAAAATTTAAAGTCACCACACCTAAAAATCTTAAAAAAGTAACCGAAACCAGCTCTCAAACCAATACCAATTTGTTTGATAGTAGTTTAGTGGTTGGTAATATTGTGAAGCATTTGCGCTTTGGAAAAGGCGAAGTGTTAAAAATTGAAGGCAAAGGAGGCGACGTTAAAGCCGAAATTAATTTCGAAATTGGAGGCACAAAAAAACTGTTATTGCGTTTTGCTAAATTGGAGGTTATTGGGTAAGAGTTAACTACAAACCCGTTAATTGTTTTAATACATACTATTAAATAGTCCGTCAGTTCGAGTGATTTTGAGGCACGAAAAATAGTATCGGGAACTTTTTTGAGTTTAATCCTATGCCATTGTTGTGTTTTTCTCTAACAAATGATTTAGTAAGTATTAACAATAAACCTGTTTAGTACTTTTAATACAAACTATTAAATAGTCCGTCAGTTCGAGTGATTTTGAGGTACGAAAAATAGTATCGAGAACTTTTTTGAGTTTAATCCTATTCCATTGTTGTGTTTTTCTTTAACAAATGATTTAGTAAGTATTAATAATAAAACCGTTTAGTATTTTTAATACATACTATTAAATAGTCAGTCAGTTCGAGTGATTTTGAGGCACGAAAAATAGTATCGAGAACTTTTTTGAGTTAAAACTCTTATTCTCGATACAAATTTCACTCATTTTCAATTGCAAAACTCACTCGAATTGATGAATTTTTATTAAAATGTACAACAAGTTTTAAATCTTATTTTCAATGAGAAAACCACTTTCAATACTTGTATTGTTTTACATCTTGTTCTTTTCATGCCAAGAGAATAACGAAGAACGCTATATGTTTTTTCTTCATAATCGTTTTTTAGAAACTCATCAATTAGAAGAGTTGCATTCAGAATATGGGAAAACTGAATATTTAGAGATTCTTAAAGTATTTAAAAACGAAGGCTTTACAGTAATCAGTGAAAAAAGGGAAGGTAATGTAAATGCACGAGACTATGCATTTGGTGTTGTCGCGAAAATAGATAGTTTATTAAATGTAGGTGTAAGCTCAAATAATATAACAGTTGTAGGAACTTCTAAAGGAGGTTATATTGCGCAATACGTGTCTACTTTAGCAAATAATCCTGAATTAAATTTTGTGTTTATCGCAAGTTTTAGAGCAAGTGATATGGAAACTATACCAGAGATTAATTACTGCGGAAACATTCTAACAATCTATGAGGAGTCTGATGCTTTTGGTGTTTCAGCAGTAAAACGCAAGGAAAATTCAACATGTACAATTAGCCATTTTAAGGAACTTGAACTCAATACAGGATTGGGACATGGCTTTTTGTTTAAACCTATTATGGACTGGATTGAACCCACTATAAAATGGGCAAACGGAAATTATGATTTAAAATAGAAATGTGTTTTAACTGTTTAAAAATTAACTACATTGTATTCACTATAAAAGCATTCAATTTGATAGTAGTATCTAGTAAGTTTAAACCAATCCAACCATGACCTTCATTTGGATATAAATAAAACTCGTTGGTAACACCTAAAGTGTTTAATTTATCGTGCATCAACGTGCCTTGCGTAGTTGGTATTAATGGGTCTTGTCCTCCGTAAAACAGAATTGTTGGAGGTGCATTTACAGTTACACGATGGTATGGACTCACTTCTTCTAAATATTCTGTTGTAGTGTCTATTCCAAACGTGTCTAGTAACTCTTGCAATACAGGATTATTACTTTCTAAATATGCAGGATCTGTAAATTTTGTAGGACCAACCACGCTACACACCATTTTGGTTTGGTTATCTACATCAAAAGCATAACTCCATAATAAGGATAAATGTGCGCCTGCACTAGCACCAATAAAACCAATGTTATTAGAAATCACATAATTACTTTGGTTGGCTTTTAAATAATTTACGACTGTTGTAATATCATCTATTTGCATAGGATAAGGCTGATTATCTTGGTCTGCCAACCTGTAATTTATATTTACTACTGCGTAGTTTGGTAGTTGATTTAGGATGTACTCTTTAAAACCATTCATGTCTGTTTTGTCGCCAGAAGTCCAGCCTCCACCATGAATTAAGATTATAGTCTTTGTGCTAGTAGTTCGGTTTTCTGGTAAGTATAAATCGAAAACCTGATCGGAATCTTCGCCATAAGAAATGTTTAATTCTTGGTAAGCTTCTAAAGGGTTTAATGTTGTTTCTGGATTTGGAGTGTCGGAATCCGAACAACTAATTACAGAACTTAATAAAAGAAAACAAATAACATACAGTGAACCCTTTTTCATAACAAAATTATTAATTACTTTGTAAACGCAATTACAAGGTAGTTATTATGGCTGAAATTATAAAAATTTACGAGGAAAATCCTAATCCTAAGGAAATTAAAAAGGTTGTACAAGTGTTAAAACGTGGAGGTTTAATTATCTATCCAACAGATACTGTGTATGGTTTGGGTTGTGATATTACTAATACAAAAGCTTTAGAACGTATTGCAAAGATTAAAGGGGTAAAGTTAGAGAAGTCTAATTTTTCTTTTATTTGTGAGGATTTAAGTAATTTAAGTGATTATGTAAAGCAAATAGATACTTCAACCTTTAAAGTACTTAAGCGTGCATTGCCTGGTCCTTACACTTTTATTTTACCAGGTTCTAACTCTTTGCCTTCGGTTTTTAAAAAGAAAAAAACGGTTGGAATTAGAGTGCCAGATAATGCGATTGCTATAGAGATTGTAAAAGCACTTGGAAACCCAATTGTATCGACTTCTATTAGAGACGACGACGAAATTTTAGAATATACTACAGATCCTGAATTGATTTTAGAAAAATGGAATAAACTTGTAGATTTAGTTATTGATGGAGGTTATGGAGGTAATGAAGCTTCTACAATTATTGATTTTTCTGAAGGTGAAGCTGTAATAGTTAGAGAAGGCAAAGGGAGTTTAGAGATTTTTTAAGTGCTGCGAGGACAGGAATCTTTATATTTATTATCTAAAATTATGAAACCAACCAACAACCACATAAACTATGTAGAGCTTAAATCTACAGATTTAAAAGCCACTAAGGCTTTTTACAACACAGCTTTTGGTTGGACTTTTACAGATTACGGAGAGCAGTATATTTCTTTTTCTGGAGCAGGTTTAGAAGGCGGTTTCGAAAAAACCGAAGCACCAATTGTTAATGGAGTGTTAGTTGTATTGTATCACAAAAATTTAGACCAAGCGAAACAAAATATTATAAATGCTGGAGGAAAGATTACTGTAGATACGTTTTCGTTTCCTGGAGGTAGTAGGTTTCAGTTTCATGATCCTTCTGGTAACGAATTGGCTGTGTGGACGTTTGCGGATTAATTTTGCCTTACGTTATAAAATTTAAATAACAGGTAGTCCTTGCGTTAAGGATAGTAGTGGCATCCTTTTTTTGCTGCCATATATGGCAAAAAAAGATATAACGGATAGCCTGACCCTTGTGGTAACGCCATAAAAAAAGCCCAACTTAATAGTTGAGCTTCTTGTTTATTTATGGTCTAATAGGTTTAAATATTATTCTTCCGAAAGATTTTTCATTTCTGTTTCAATCATTTCGTAAAACTGATCGATTTTTGGAAGTATGTAAATTTTTGTTCTTCGGTTTATTGCTCTGTTTTCTGCTGTGTCGTTTGGCACTAATGGTAAGTGATCTCCACGTCCTGCTGCTATTAACTGCTCTGGTTTTACACCTAAGTTTTGTAATGCTCTAACAATTGCTGTACTACGCTTTACACTTAAATCCCAGTTATCTAACAATACACCTCTGCTGTATGGTACATTGTCTGTGTGACCTTCTACCATAGCTTCAAAATCTGGCTTACCGTTTATTACTGTTGCTACTTTACCTAAAATTTCGTTGGCTCTAGAGGTAATGTTATAGCTTCCTGTTTTAAATAATAATTTGTCTGATAATGAGATGAAAACTACACTTTTTTCTACATTAATTTGAATGTCCTCATCGTCTAATCCAACTTCTTTCTTTAAGCTAGAGACTAAGGCTAATGTTACACTGTCCTTTTTTGTTAGTGCATCTTGTAAACGTGTAATTCTTAAATCTTTTTCTTTTAAACTTTCTAAAGATTTTTCTACGTTTTTTGCACCTTGTGCAGTTAACATTGTCATATCCTTAGTACTTTCTATTAAAGCAAGGTTATTTGCTCTCATGTCTGCTAAACGTTCTTGCATTTCTTTAAGTCGTGCTGCAGATGCTGCTTCGTCTGCTAAACAACGGTTTAGTTTAACGGTTGCAGTATTTAAAAGGTCTTGTGTGTTTTTGTGTTTGGCTTCTAAGGCTGCGAATTCTTTTTTAGAAACACATGAGCTTAAAAGTAATAGTGCAGTAGCACTTAATAAAAATATTTTTTTCATAATGGTTAAATGGATTAAAATTAAATTTTAACACTCCAAATGTATGCAAAATAGAAATGTTAAAATAAGTATTAACAAAACTTTTACTAACTATCTTACAAATTGTTAAATTTTTTCTTGTTAGATACGAAATACGACCAAACTATGGATGTTTGATTGTAGTAATCTTTTTTCTGCGGAAGCGTTTTACGAACTTTCAACAGGCTTGGAAGCTTAATATAAAAGCTAAAATGTGCTTTTAAAATAGCAAAAACATGAGTAATTTTAAGCTGAAATAAAAAACGTAAAGCTGCAACTCCATCTAAAACTAGCCTTACAAACACTAAATACAGAATATTACCTTTTGCATTTTTAGTTAAAGTAAACAAACTGTTTCTAAAATTTAAATGCGTTTTTTTTGGGTTTGTTGTGCTTAAAGTTGCTCCACCAACATGATATACTGTTGAGGTGCCAATATATTTTGTGGTGTAGCCTAAATTAAAAGCGCGCCAACACAAATCTATTTCTTCCATGTGCGCAAAAAAGCTCTCGTCGAAACCATTTAGCGTTTTAAAAACAGATTTTCTGATAAAAAAACAAGCTCCAGAGGCCCAAAAAATAGTGCTATTATCATCGTATTGCTTAGTGTCTTTTTCTATAGTATCAAACACACGACCTCTACAATACGGATAACCAAATTTATCTATAAAACCTCCTGCTGCTCCAGCATATTCAAAGTAGGTTTTGTTTTTATAGTCTAAAATTTTAGGTTGTATAATTGCTGTTTCGGGAGTATTGTTAAACGCTGTAATAATAGGAGAGAGCCAATTTGGAGTCACTTCAATATCGCTATTTAATAGGCAAAAAATGTCTTCTTCCACAAATTGCAAGGCATCGTTATAGCCTTTAGCGTAACCTCCATTTATAGTGTTTTTAATTATTTTTACTTCTGAAAACTTTGCTTTTATGTAGGCAATAGAATCATCTGTAGAAGCATTATCTGCAACATAAACCGTTGCTTCTTTAGAGTAGTTTACAACAGAAGGTAAAAACTGCTCTAACAACGCTTTTCCATTCCAATTTAATATGACGACTGCTATTTTCAATTATTGAGTTATAAAATTAATGTTTAATAAGTATTTAAAGTTTTAAATTTTTAAGTAAAAAGTACATATCTAAATAGTTTAATTTGCTCACTGCTCACTGCTCACTGCTCACTGCTCACTGCTCACTGCTCACTGCTCACTGCTCACTGCTCACTGCTCACTGCTCACTGCTCACTGCTCACTGCTCACTATAACAAGGGATGTTTTTTAAAAACTGATAGCGTTCTGCCTCAAAATCCATTTGACAATAGTAATGATTTATTCCGTTGGTTACCATTAAAAAACTAGCTTTTAAAGCTAAATTATAACGCGCAATCTGATCGAAAGTAGATTGCTCAATTTTTATTTTAGCCGATTTACATTCCACAATTAAGTGTATACTTCCGTCTGTATTATAAATCACAATATCATAACGTTTTCGTAACTCGTTAATTTTTAATTCTTTTTCTACGTTAATTAATGATTTCGGATATTTTTTTTCGTTTATCAAATAACGCACACAATGTTGTCTAACCCATTCTTCAGGTTGTAAAACCACAAATTTTTTACGAATTTCATCGTAAATAAGCGTTTTATTTTCGCTATTTTTGAATCTGAACGAATATGTAGGGAAATTAAGTTTTTGCACTACACAAAATTGGTGATTTTTTTTTAATGGACGAAGTCAAACAACTAGTAACTAATATAAAAAACGGAAATGTAAAGCCTATCTACTTTTTAATGGGAGAAGAAGCCTATTATATAGATAAGATTTCTGAGTATATTGAAAAAAATGTTTTAGCCGAAGAGGAGAAGGGTTTCAATCAAATGGTTATGTATGGCAGAGATGCTACAATAGATGATATTGTAGGGAATGCCAAACGGTATCCAATGATGGCAGAACGCCAAGTACTTATTATAAAAGAAGCGCAGGATTTATCGCGTACTATCGAAAAACTAGCCACTTATGCTGCCAATCCGCAACCCACAACAGTTTTAGTGGTAAATTATAAGTATAAAAAAATAGACAAGCGTAAAGCACTTTATAAAGCGATTAAAAAGGTTGGTGTGGTTTACGAAAGTAAAAAACTATACGACAATCAAGTTGCAGATTGGATTCGTAGAGTACTTGCACCAAAAAAATATACCATTTCTCCAAAAGCAGCTCAAATGCTTGTAGAGTTTTTAGGAACAGATTTGAGTAAAATTAATAACGAGCTAGAGAAACTACAGATAATTTTACCAAAAGACAGCCAAATTACTCCAGAGATTATTGAAGAGAATATTGGGATTAGTAAAGATTATAATAATTTTGAATTACGAAAAGCAATTGGAGCAAGAGACCAATTAAAAGCCTATAAAATTGTAAATTATTTTGCCGAAAATCCCAAGGATAATCCAATGGTAGTTACTGTGTCGTTACTGTTTAATTTCTTTTCGCAGTTATTACAACTACATGGCTTAAAAGATAAGTCTCCACGAAGTGTTGCTTCGGCTTTACGTGTTAATCCTTACTTTGTAAACGAGTATTTGGATGCAGCCAGAAATTTTCCGATGAGAAACGTAAGCCAAGTCATTTCTACTTTACGCGAATTTGACGTTAGGAGCAAAGGTGTAAATTCTAATGCAGTACCTCAAGGTGATTTGCTAAAGGAGTTAATGGTTAGGATTTTTGGGTAACTCAATATTGTGTACTAACCGATTAAGTTTCCTATAACAATAGATTATATTATCTCGTTGAGTCTAGCTAAAACCAAATTATTGTTTTTATTTTAAAACAATTCAACAGTATTCAAAATTTATTTTTCTTGAAATTTAGATTTACTATAATTGTTTTAAGGTGAAAACTATTGTAATAATCTCAATGCCTTCCTATAAATTTTAACATTTCAAACTCATTTTAACACTATAACCAATTTCTTTAACAAAAGATATTAAACTCAAGTTAAACCTAGTCAAAAACTCTTTAAACACTAGTATTTATAGTATATTGATAAGGAATCGAATTATTAACACATAAAAACCAAAATAACAAAAATGGAAAACTTAGAGAGAAAGACCGTTGCAATTTTAGCAACCAATGGATTTGAAGAAAGTGAATTAAAAGAACCAAAACAAGCTTTAGAAAATGCTGGAGCTACAGTACATATTGTATCCTTAGAAAAAGGAAAGATAAAAAGTTGGGCAGATGGCAATTGGAGTAATGAATATACGGTAGATAAAACAGTTGATGAAGTCTCACAAAGTGATTATAATGCGTTGATGCTTCCAGGAGGAGTTATTAATCCAGATTTATTAAGAAAAGATAAAACAGCAGTTAAATTTGTGAAGTCATTTTTTGACAATCATAAACCTGTAGGCGCAATTTGTCACGCACCTTGGTTACTAGCTGAAGCTGATGTTTTAAAAGATAGAAAAGTAACATCATACAATTCTATTAGAAAAGATATCGAAAATGCAGGCGCTAATTGGGTAGATCAAGAGGTTGTTGTGGATGAAGGCTTAGTAACTAGTAGAAATCCTAACGATTTACCAGCATTTTGCTCTAAATTAGTAGAGGAAGTCTATGAAGGTAAGCACGAGATGCAAACTGCATAATTTAATTTAGAATTTTAATTTAATTCAGAATTAAATTGAGGAAACAGAATCATTTTATAGGATTCTGTTTTTTTTATGCTTTTAAAAAAGCAACGAGTTGAGCTATTGCTTTTCCTCTGTGACCAATTCTGTTTTTTTCTTTTAAAGAGATTTCTGCAAATGTTTTATCGTAGTCATTGGCTTTAAAAATGGGATCGTAGCCAAAACCATCATAACCTTGTTTTTGATGCGTTATTTCGCCTTTACAAATACCAGTAAACGTTTCTAGTTTGTTATTTAAATGTAGTGCAACAACGGTTTTAAATTGCGCATTTCTGTTTGTGCTGTTTTTTAGGTTTGCGAGTAGCTTCTGTATATTGTCATTAGCATTACGTTGTTTCCCAGCATAGCGTGCAGAATACACTCCAGGCTCATTATTTAAGGCTTCTACTTCCAAACCTGTATCGTCTGCAAAACAATCAAAACCATAGTTTTGTTTTATGTATTCTGCTTTTTGGATGGCATTACCTTTAATTGTGGTTTGAGTTTCTGGTACGTCTTCAAAACAGCCAATATCTTCTAAACTTAGTAATTGTATATGTTTAGGTATTAAAGCTTGTACTTCTTTTAGTTTGTTTTTGTTATTTGTGGCGAATACTAGTTGCATTGTTTCTTTTATCAGTTATCAGTTATCAGTTATCAGTTATCGGTTATCGGTTGTTAGTTTTATTTTTTAAATTTTAAATTTTAAATTTTTCACTTTTCACTTTTCACTTTTCACTTTTCACTTTTCACTTTTCACTATTCACTACTTTCACCTATGATGATAAGGTTCGTTCTTTAGTATAGTAAACCCTCTATAGAATTGTTCGATAACAAATAAGCGTACCATTTGGTGCGAAAATGTCATTTTAGATAAAGAAATTTTACCTTTAGCAGCATTATACACAGCTTCCGAAAATCCATAAGGTCCACCAATTACAAACACGAGTTGTTTAATGCCAGAATTCATGTGTTTTTGTAAATAATTAGCAAAACCAACAGAGTCGTGTTGTTTTCCGTTTTCATCTAATAAAATTAAAACATCTGTTGCACCTAATTTATTTAAAATCAATTCACCTTCTTTTTGTTTTTGTTGTGCTTCACTTAAATGCTTTACTTTTTTTAAGTCTGGTATAATTTCTAATTCAAATTTAATATAAAAGCCTAAGCGCTTTTTGTAATCTTCAATTAAAGATTGTAGTTGTTTATTATCGGTTTTGCCAATGGCAAGTAGTTTAATAGTCATACTTTTGTCTGGTCGAGCGCAGTCGAAACCGTCTTAAATAACCTCTCGACTGCGCTCGAGGAGACTTATCTCAAAATAAATTCATTTTAAACAAATTTAAAGATTAGATATTAATTATATAGAACAATTCAATTTCTTATTTTTACATCAAATAAATTATAAGATGATTAGTAAAGCACAATTCGACAAAGAAATAGAGTTAATAATTGCAAATGCCATTCGCGAAGATGTTGGAGATGGCGACCATAGCTCCTTATCTTGTATTCCAGCAACAGCACAAGGTAAAGCAAAACTTTTAGTAAAAGATGAAGGTATTATAGCTGGAGTAGAATTTGCCAAACAAGTGTTTGCTTATGTAGATCCTAAAATGACTGTAGAAACGCTAATTGAAGATGGAAGTAAGGTGCAATATGGAGATATTGTATTTTACGTTTCTGGAGCTTCGCAATCCATTTTAAAAGCAGAACGTTTAGTACTTAATGCGATGCAACGAATGAGTGCCATTGCTACAAAAACCAAACAATTTGTAGATTTATTAGAAGGTACAGGAACAAAAGTTTTGGATACACGAAAAACTACACCAGGAATTAGAGCATTAGAAAAATGGGCTGTTAAAATTGGAGGAGGAGAAAACCATAGGTTTGCCTTGTACGACATGATTATGCTTAAAGATAACCATATTGATTTTGCAGGTGGTATTAGTAAAGCAATTCAAAAAACAAAAGCGTATTTAAAAGAAACAAATCGAGATTTAAAGATAATTGTAGAAGCTAGAAACCTCGACGAGATAAAAGAAATACTTAAAAACGAAGGTGTGTATAGAATACTAATAGATAATTTTAATTACGAAGACACCAAAACAGCAGTTAAACTAATTGGAGACCAATGTTTAACAGAAAGTTCTGGAGGTATTAACGAAAACACAATACGCGAATATGCACTTTGTGGTGTAGATTACATCTCTTCTGGAGCTCTAACACATTCTGTTTATAATATGGATTTAAGTTTAAAAGCAGTAGATTAATAGCAAGCAAATGCAAGACAGCATTAAAGAGGAATTAATTGAAGAAATAGTTGTTGAAGAACAGCTTAAAGAGCAAGACTTAAAAGAAAAATTGCTTAAAATTCCTGTGCTTAATATTGTAATAAAATTATTGAGTAAGATAAAGCTACCAGGATTAGAAGGCTTATCGCTTTACGACTTGTTAGAAATTTATATTATAGGAATAGTTAAAGGCGCATTAACTGCAAGAGCGAGTGCAATTGCCTATAGTTTTTTTACAGCTCTATTTCCCTTTTTGTTATTTATAATTATTCTTTTACCTTATGTACCATTTGAAGACTTTGAAACCGATTTTTTAGCCTTTTTAGAGTCCGTTTTACCACCAACAACTACAGATTTTTTTCATAATAATATATTTGATAATCTAAAAGGTAAAAACTCTAATAGTGGTTTAATTTCTTCAGTATTTTTTATTGCTATATTTTTAATGACAAATGGTATAAATGCTCTGTTCTCTGGTTTTGAAAACTCCTACCATGAGCAATTATCTCGAAATGTGTTAAAGCAATACCTCTACGCGTTAGGAGTTGCATTAATATTATCATTATTGCTTATAATTACAGTTGCAGGACTCGGTTATTTTCAAATCTATGTTGTGGATAGTTTATTAGAAGTATTAGAAACTAATGGTTATGATTCGAGACGAGAAACTAATTTTTGGGCAAATATTGCGCAATATGCTTTTTTTGTAATTATGGTGTATTTAGCAACGGCAACTTTGTATTATTTTGGAACAAAAGAAGGTAAATTCTCTAAATTTTTCTCAATAGGTGCATTATTTACAACATTACTTATAATGCTAACCTCTTATTTATTTGGTTTATATATAGAAAGTTTTGCGAAATATAATGAGCTGTATGGCTCCATTGGAGCCTTACTAATTTTGTTGTTTTACCTATGGTTAAATGCTAATATTTTGTTATTAGGTTTTGAGTTAAACATGTCTATAAGTAGATTACGTAAAAATAATTAATATGAAAAAATTATTATGTATAGTATGTATCTTAGTCACACTATCATCAGTTAGCGCTCAAGATATTTTTGGACAATGGAAAACAATTGATGATAAAACAGGCGAAGCTAAATCTATTATTGAAATTTATAAAAAAGACGATAAAGTTTTTGGCAAAATAGTAGATATTTTAGATAAGTCTAAAAAAGAGTTGCCTTGTATAAAATGTAGTGGTTCAGACTATAATAAGCCTATTTTAGGCTTAGATATAATTAAAAACATGCAAAAAGAAGGTAAATACTATAAAAAAGGAACCATAATCGATCCACAAAACGGAAAAGTCTATAAATTAAGATTAAACCTTGCTGATAACAATAATGACATACTACAAGTAAGAGGATATATTGGTTTTTTCTATGCTACACAATACTGGGAACGAGTAACAGAATAACGTTTTATATATTTAATAACTTTAAAAACCCTTCTTTTTTACGAGTAGAAACATTTAAACTCTCGTTGTTACTTAAAGTTATATAACCACCTTTTCCTTTGGTGTATTTTTTTACATAATTTAAGTTTACTAAATGCGAATTATGGATTCTATAAAACCGATGATCTTCCAACAAATTTTCATAAAATTTTAATGGTTTTGATGCTATTAATGTTTCAGTTTTGGTTACAATTTTAGTGTAGCTGGCTTGTGCTTCGCAATACAAAATGTTGGCAACTTTTACCACATCAAAACCATTTATGGTTGGTACAGTAATTTGTTTTAGGCTGTTACCAGCATCTAAGTTATATAGTAATGTGTTTACTTGTGTTTGTAAAGTATTGGTATTTAATTTTTGTTGTAATTTTTGTATTGCAATTTTAAAATCGTTTGTATCTATTGGTTTTAATAAATAATCTAAAGCTGAAAATTTTATGGCCTTTATTGCAAAATTCTCGAAAGCTGTGGTAAAAATAATTTCAAAATTTATAGCTTTTAATTGCTGTAAATAGTCAAAACCTGTTTCGTTATTAATTTGTACATCTAAAAACACTAAATCTGGTTGGTATTTTTGTGTGGTAATAATACCTTGCGAAACTGTATTACAAATTTCAAGTATGTTTATGGTGTTTTTATAAGGCTCTAATAATTGTAATAGCCTATCAGCACAATGTTTCTCGTCTTCAATAATAAGTGCGTATATCATAAATTTAATAAGCTAATTGTAATGGAATAGTGACTTCAACTTTTACACCTTTTTCTTTATTAATAATGTTTACGCTTCCGTTGGTGTTATTTTGTTTGTTAATAATATCGATACGGTTTTTTGTAATTTTCATGCCAAGCGATTGGTTTTTATTTACTACGTTATTATTAATCTTTTTATCGGTTTTAAAACCAATGCCATTATCTTCTAAAGTAAAAATAAGTATATTGTTTTCTTTTTTTATAGAAATTTTTATAGCATTTATATCTTCATTTTCGGTTAAAAAGCCATGTTTTATGCTATTCTCTAAAAAAGGCTGAAGTAGCATTGGTGGCACTAAAGTGTTTTCTGGATTTATGGTTTCATCTATAATAATTTCATATTTAAAAGCATTATTAAAACGTTTGTTTTCAATATCTAAGTAGTTTTTAATTTGTGCCAAGTCTTCAGAGAGTAAAATTTCTTTTTTTTCTGAATGTTCCAAAGTCTGTCGCATTAATTTAGCAAATTTTGCCAAGTAATTAGTTGCAGTTTTGGCATCGTTTTTAGTAATATAATCGCCAATAGAATTTAAAGAATTAAAAATAAAATGCGGATTCATTTGCGCTCTTAAAGCCTTTAGTTCTGTATCGACAACCTTAGTTTTAAAATTTGCTTCTTCGGCTTTTTGCGAAGCATCACGTTTTTTCTTATACAACATAAAACCAATAAACGAAGCTAAAATAAATGCTGCGCCACCACCAATAGATACGTTTTTAATTAGTTTTTGGCGTTTTACTTCGGCACTTGCGATGGCTTGTTCTTTATCTGCTTGGTATTTTATTTCTTTTCTAGAGACTTCAATTTTTCGTGAAGTACTGGAAATACTATCTTTAAGAGATACAAAATTTTCGTAAGCATTAATAGCATCTTTATATTTTTTATTGGCTTTATAGCTTTCTGTTAAGGCTTTCCAAGCAGCCATTTCGGTATATAAATTTTTCACTGTTTTATTCAACAAAATGGCTTCTTTAGCATAGCTTTCGGCTTTGCCATAATCTTTATTTGTTAGGTAAATAGAAGAGGCATTTGCATACGTTGGCGCTTTTATTAATGTAATATTATGTGTCTTAATTAAAGCCATGCTTTCGCCTATGTTTTTAAGCGCTTCTGTAGTGTAGCCATTTCTGTTTTGTACATCTGCAAGATTGCTGTACGAGTTGGCAATAATGGTATTATCTTTTAATAATTTCGCACTTTTTATGGCCTTTTTGTAGTAAGCAGTTGCCGAATCTAATTTGTTTGTTTTACCATAAGTGTTAGCAATATAATTGTAAGCTTCTGGTCTTTCGCTATTTACCAAAAGCATCTTTTTGTAGTAAATTAAGGCTTTATCGTATTCCTGTTGGTTGTAATAAATGTTTCCAATATTGCCTAAAGTTACTAATCCAAAACGTTTAAATTTTGAATTACTTTCTATAATAGTATTTGCCTTTTGGTAATAATCTATGGCTCTGTAAGGATTAGATTGTAAGTATTGGTATATAGTACCAATTTTTTGGTAGGCTAATATTTTACCTTTATCGTAGTTTAGTTGGTCTGCAATCTCTAAAGTTTTAAAATTATAAGCTAAAAGCGTTGTGTCTTTTGGTGTTGTATATAATTTTTTATTGGCGCAAAGCGAACGTAAATTAACATAAGTAGTATCTGGCGTACCATAATTATCTATAATGTTTTGTAAAGAATCGATTGTTTTTTGTTGAGAAAAAACTGAGGTTACACAAAACAATACCAATACAAAAAGAGTGTGGTGAAGGTTTTTCATTTTATATAAAATTAATAGCAAACTAAAAGTACTTAATATTTTACAGTTATAGATTTTTTTAAAGCAGAAAATCTAATTTATTAAGCACTTACAAATTCTACATGGGTTTTTGGTATTACAAAAAGTAACTTTATAAGTAACTATTAATCCATTTATTTATGAAACTTTTCTGTAAAACCTCTTATTTAATACTTTTTATTTTGTCGGCCTTTGTTTTGTTTCCAAATATTTGCAATGCACAAAAACGTTTAAAACCACCAAAACGCGACTCGAAAGTAAAAAGTGCAGACCAATTTGTAAACAACACTTTTAAGCTCTATCATAAGGTATTTGTTTACGATAGTTTAGCTAAAGCTAATGTTGAGATTCCAGCAGATTTAGAAGACGAATTATTACAAAGCGCCGAAAAAGATATTGATAGTCTTTGGCAAATATTACCTACCATAATCGAGGATATGAGTAGTGGTAACGCTTCCATAATGCGCAAAGCAAAAGCAACTATTAATTTAAACAGATCTAAAAAAGCTTTAAAATATTGCGTTAAAACTGCTAAAATATATTTTACAGGAGAAAAAGAAAACGAAGATTAATTAAACACTTTATTTATTATGAAAACAATATTTTACATAGGTGTTATTCTTTTTATTTCTGTAAACAGTTTAGAAGCACAAAGCTACCAAGCTAATTTTAAAAACGATATCTGCCAGTGCATACAAGATAAATATGTTGTAAACATGCAAACACATTATGTTTATAAGCAATGTTTTGAAGAGAGTTTAATACAATACGCGCCACTAATAGATGCCGAAATTAATGAAACAAATCCAACTTTAAAATACACCAAAGGTCAAGAGCAACGTAAAAAGTTGCAAGCTCAATTTAAATACCAATTAGTATCTTCTTGTAATATATATTATAATATTCTAGAGCATGAACGCGAACAAGTAATTGCATATAAATATGGTAGAACCGATTCTACTTTAATACTAAAAAAGACCAAACAAATTGCAATGACGCCAAATGCACACGCTTATTTTGGCAGAGCGCAATTGTATTTTAATTTAAAAATGTGGGACAAAGCAGAAGCCGATTTGCGTAAAAGTATAGCCATAAATCCAATGTCGAAAAACGCTATGGTTACCAGAAACGAGCAGCTTCTTTTGGCTTGGGCTTTAGAAAAACAAGCAAAATATGCAGAAGCAATAGCTATTTATAGTAAGCTAAAATATCACGATTTAGATGTGCATGTTTTAACATTTAAAGCAATTGCAACTAGAAAAAGTAAAGGCGATATGCCACAACCAGTTAAAATTACAGAAAAGGAAAACATCACTACAAAACCTAAAACACCAAAAGCAGCTACTAAACCAAAAGCACAATCAACCACTAACAAAAACCGAAGACGTGTACAAAGAAATAGTAAAAGAAACCACAATACTCCTAAAGTTAAAAACGCTACTACAAAAAAAGATTCCGTAAAAAACCTAAAAAAGTTGTTTAAAATAGATAATTACTAATTCAAAACGTTATGATTAAAAAATTACTCTCAATAAGTATCTTGTTTATAATAACTATAAATACAAACGCGCAAGGTAATGTGCCAGAAACCATAGAAGCCGATTTTTGGCTCAATAATAATTGGATGCTAGTTACAGAAACCAATTACACATTTAATGCTAATTGTTTTCCATTAGTAGGCATTGCCAAAGTTTTAAACTTTACAACAAACACGTTCGAAAACGTTTCGCGTACTACAAACACTTACAATAGCGCCAATGTTATTATAGAATTTGTAATAGAACTTTGGGATACAGATACAAACCAATGGGAAAACTCTACCAGAATTACAAACAATTTTAATGGCAACAATTTATTAGAAACGATTACTTACAATTGGGAGAATAATAGTTGGCTGCAAGCCACGAAAACAGTAGGGAATTTTAATACAAATAATCTTTTAGCAGAATCTATTAAACAAGATTGGGATAATAGTAATAGCATTTGGGTAAATAACGAGCGTACAACATATCAATATAATGCCAATAATTTAATAGATATAGATACTAATTTTACTTGGGTAAACGGTAATTGGAGACAAGAAGAACAGTCCATTGCAACCTATAATGCCAGTCAAGATTTAAGTATAGATACACGTTATGTTTGGCAAGTAAGTACAAGTGAATGGCTGGAGGACGATAGAACCATTTTTACCTACAACGCATCCAACTTATTAATATCACAAGAACGTCAAATTTGGGATATTACCACGCAAATGTGGCAGGAACATACGTTAGGCGAATCATATTATGATGCTAATAATAATGTAGAAGAATCTATAAATTTAGAATGGAATGAAACCAACATGCAATACGAACCAAAAACACGCGCATTGCGAACTCACAATGCCGATGGCCAAGCAACCGAAGTTATTAGTCAGAATTTTTCGGGAGGTTGGGTAAATTCTTCCAGAACCCGAAACACCTATCCACCTTGTGCTACTTTAAGTTTAAATACTATTGCAGAAGTTAAAAAAAGTAGCATTTATCCAAATCCTACAAATTCTATTTTAAATATAAAAACACCAAAAAACACACCAGCTTCAATAACGATATTTAGCGTTAATGGTAAGCAGATTTTAAATGAAAACACAAGTAATGTGAATAATGCATTAGATGTTTCACAACTTTCAAAAGGCATTTATTTTTTAAAAATAACGCAAGATTATCAAACGGAAAACAGAAAAATTATTATTAATTAAAGTTTTAAAATTCAACTTTAAAAGCAATCTATTATAATGTTTTTTTTTGCAAAGGTCTTACCTTTGTAAATATGCAGTATTTTATAAACGTCATTCTTCCAATTCCTATAGAAAAACTGTTTACTTACAGTATTACTAAGGCAGAATCCGAGTTTTTAAAAGTGGGTATGCGAGTGTCTGTTCCTTTTGGTAAATCTAAAATTTATACAGCTCTGGTTGCCGAAATCCATACCACAGCACCACAAATTTATGAGGCTAAAGAGATCCATCAAATATTAGATAACGAGCCAATTGTTAATACTAACCAATTAAAGTTATGGCAATGGATTTCTAAATATTACATGTGCTCTTTGGGCGAAGTTATGCGTAGCGCACTACCAAATGGTTTCATTTTAGAAAGTGAAACTATAATAAGTAAAAACACAGCACAAACTATTGAAGATAGCAATTTAAAAGACGATGAGTTTTTAGTTTACGAAGCATTAGAGCACCAATCATCGTTAAAGATTCAGGATTTAATGTCCATTTTGGACAAAAAAAATGTGCTTCCAGTAATTAAACGTTTAATAGACAAAGATGCTATTCTTTTACAGGAAGAAATTGTAGAAAAATACAAGCCAAAATATGTAAGATATATTAAGCTGAAGGCTGAGCACACTTCAGAAAAAGCACTCCACGAATTATTGGAAGTATTGAACAGAGCACCAAAACAACGCGAAGTTATTTTAAGCTTATTTACACTTTCTGCACAAACAAAAAAGCCAGTAAAAGTTTCAGATTTAATTAAAGCTAGCCAGAGTTCTTCAGCAATAATAAAAACGCTAATAGATAAAGCGATTTTAGAAGATTATCACATTCAAACCGATAGAGTACAATATGAAGGCGAAGAGAATCAAGATTCCAAACAATTAAATAGCTATCAAACCGAAGCTTTAGAGCAAATAGAAGCAGCTTTTAAAACTCAAAACACTGTATTGTTACATGGTGTAACCTCTTCTGGTAAAACCGAAGTGTATGTAAAACTCATTGAAAACAGCATCGCTAAAGGCGAGCAAGTGTTGTATTTATTACCAGAAATAGCGTTAACCACACAATTGGTGTCTAGATTACAAGATTATTTTGGAGAGCAAGTAGCTGTATTTCATTCTAAATACTCTACTCATGAGCGTGTTGAGGTGTATAATCAAGTGTTAAACAATTCTGCGAAAGCGAAAATAGTTTTAGGGGCTCGTTCCTCAATATTTTTACCATTTAACGATTTAGGATTAATTATTGTGGACGAGGAGCACGAGTCGTCTTTTAAGCAATTTGATCCTGCGCCACGCTATCACGCAAGAGATACAGCAATAGTTTTGGCAAATATTCACAAGGCAAAAACGCTGTTAGGTAGTGCAACACCTAGTTTAGAAAGCTACTTTAATGCACAACAAAAAAAATATGGTTTAGTTGAAATTACTAAGCGATACAATAATGTGTTGATGCCAGAAATTGAATTAATAGATATAAAAGACAAGCACAAACGCAAACTAATGAAAGGTCATTTTAGCGATAAAATGATTGAAGAAATAACTGAAACCTTAAACCAAGGACTACAAATAATATTATTTCAAAACAGAAGAGGCTATTCGCCAATTGTAGAGTGTAATACCTGTGGTCACTCACCTCAATGTCCTAATTGCGATGTGAGTTTAACATACCATCAATATCGTAGTCAATTGCGTTGCCATTATTGTGGTTATAACTCTGCAATGTTGCAAAAATGTATGGCTTGTGGTACTCCAGGATTAGATACCAAAGGGTTTGGAACACAACAAATAGAAGCCGAAGCTAAAGTATTGTTTCCTAAAGCTAATATTGGCAGAATGGATTTAGATACCACACGCGGAAAATATGGCTACGAAAAAATAATAACAGCTTTTGAGCAACAAGAATTAGACATCCTTGTTGGCACGCAAATGCTAACCAAAGGGTTAGATTTTAGAAGCGTAAAGCTAGTTGGAATAATGAATGCAGATAATTTACTCAATTTCCCAGATTTTAGAGCGCACGAACGGAGTTTTCAATTAATGCAACAAGTATCAGGTAGAGCTGGTCGAACCGAAGAAAGAGGCAAGGTGTTAATTCAAACCTATAATCCATTGCATAACATCTTACAACAAGTCTCGGTTAATGATTACGCGACGATGTTTAATGAGCAAATTAACGATAGATTTAATTATAAATATCCACCAATTTATAGGCTCATTAAAATTACATTAAAAGACAGGGATTATAATAAAGTTAATTTGGCTAGCGATTGGATATCTAAAGCACTAAGGCAATTATTTGGTGATTATGTTTTAGGACCAGAATTCCCTCCAGTGTCTAGAATTAGAAACCAGTACCATAAAAATATATTGGTAAAAATTCCTCAAAAACAATCCTTAGGCAAAACAAAAGAAGCGATTGCAAGAATAAACACAAGCTTTAGTCTAATAAAAGACTTTAAGTCTGTTAGAGTAATTTTAAATGTAGATAACTACTAAATACAAAACAAAAAAAATCCTACTCGCAAGAGTGGGACTTTTTAATATCAATATATTGGGTAACTAATAGCCTTCTTTTAAATACTATTTTTAGTATTATATATTATTTAAAGCATCAACAAGCTGTGTCTTCTTGTTTCTACTTAGCGGAATCTCATAAGCGCCAACTTCAACATTTTTACTGTTAAATCGGTCAACTTTATCAAGATTTACAATATACGATTTGTGGATTCTTAAAAATTTACCTTCAGGTAATTCGTGCTCAAAAGCTTTCATTGTAGAAAGCACAACTAAGCTGTTGTCTTCGGTAACTAGTTTTACGTAATCGCCTAAAGCTTCAATCCATTTAATATCTCTAATGTAAACTTTTCGTTTTTTAAGGTTACTTTTTACAAAAATATGTTCACCTTCAGCTTCATTATAGTCTAATTTAAGCTTATGTTGCTCAATAGCTTTATCCACAGCAGTATTAAAACGCTCTCTGGTTATTGGTTTTTGTAAATAATCTGTTGCATCGTAATTAAACGCTTTAAACGCATATTCGGTTTTTCCAGTAACAAAAATAATTTGGGGTTTATTGTTTATTACATCCAAAAGCTCAAAGCCGTTTAAAACAGGCATTTCAATATCTAAGAAGATAAGATCAACTTTATGCGTATTTAAACCATTTTTAGTTTCCAAGGCACTGCTGTATTCAGCAATTAAATTTAGAGAAGAATGATTTTCAATAAGCTTTACTATAGAAAGCCTTTGTATTGCTGAATCATCGACTACCACACAATTTAAAGTCATAGATTTTGTTTTAATTAGGTTAAGTTATCGACAATAGTACAAAAAATTCGGATTAAAACCAAAAAACATCGCTAAAATGTAAAATTTAACATAATTATAATAAGTAATTGAATACATTTTAATTCTATGAATTTCATAGAAAACTATTTGTATGGTTTAATAAAAAGAAGTATTTTTGCACTCATTTTTAACACAATAAAATAAATTTTTATGAATCATTATGAAACTGTTTTCATCTTAAATCCCGTTTTATCTGAAACACAGATAAAGGAGACAGTACAGAAGTATGAAGAATTTCTTACTTCAAGAGGAGCAAAGATGGTATCCAAAGAAGATTGGGGCTTAAAGAAGTTAGCTTACCCAATTCAAAACAAAAAAAGTGGGTTTTACCACTTGTTCGAGTATCAAGTAGATGGCGAGCACATTAATCCTTTAGAAGTAGAGTTTAGACGTGATGAGCGTTTTATGCGTTACTTAACTGTAACTTTAGACAAGCACGCGATTTCGTGGGCAGAGAGAAGAAGAGCTAAACTAAACAAAAAAGCGTAATTATGGCAACCACTATAGAACAACAATCCAAAGGAAAAAAAGAAGGTGAAATTAGATATCTAACACCTTTAAATATTGAAACTAACAAAGCTAAAAAGTACTGTCGTTTCAAAAAATCCGGAATCAAGTATGTAGATTATAAAGATGCAGACTGGTTATTAGGTTTCGTTAACGACCAAGGTAAAATTTTACCAAGACGTTTAACAGGAACATCATTAAAATATCAAAGAAAGGTATCTGTAGCAGTAAAAAGAGCGCGTCACTTAGCGTTATTACCTTACGTAACAGATTTATTAAAATAAAAATAGCATAACAATGGAACTTATATTAAGACAAGATGTTGAAAACTTAGGGTTTAAAGACGATGTTGTAACGGTTAAGAACGGTTATGGTAGAAACTTTTTAATACCTACAGGTCACGCCGTTTTAGCTACACCTTCTGCAAAGAAAGTATTAGCAGAGAATTTAAAACAACGTGCCTTTAAAGACAAAAAGTTAATAGAAGATGCTAATGAAACTGCAGAAGCAATCAAAGCATTAGATATTAAAATTACAGCAAAAGCTACCGAAGGTGCATCTGCTGGAGATAAATTATTTGGATCAGTAACTAAAGCAGATTTAGTAGAGGCATTCTCAAAAGCTGGTCACGATGTAGATAAAAAATTCGTAACCATTACAGGTGGAAACATTAAGCGTTTAGGACAGTATAATGCTGTTGTACGTTTACATCGCGAAGTTACTTTCGATTTTCCTTTCGAAGTAGTTGCGCAGTCGTAATTTTTTACAAACACAATACAATTAAATTTGCGCTTCTAGTTTTAGAAGCGCATTTTTTTATTTAATTAAATCTATAATTTTATCGCTTTCGCGGAATTTAGGCATGAAAAAACTAATTCTTTTACTACTAATTGTAAGTTGTTGGTCTTGCAAGAACACTAATTCTAAGACTCCAGTTTCAACGGAAACTATTTCTACAGAAATTAAACCCTCCGTTTTATTAGAAACCTTTAGATATACACCCAATGCAACGCCAATAATTAGTGTGCATAGAGGCGGAAAAGGATTAAAAAACTATCCAGAAAACTGTTTAGAAACCTTACAGTATATAAACAATAGTATTTCTTCTGCAATTTATGAGATTGATGTGGCGCAAACCAAAGACAGTGTGTTAGTGTTGTTACACGATACTACGTTAGAGCGTACAACCACAGGAACAGGTAACATAAATAAATACACTTATAAAGAGTTACAAGCCTTTAATCTTAAAGACGATTTTGGAAACACCACCAACTTTAAAATCCCATTACTAAAAGATGTTTTAATTTGGGCAAAAGCGCATAATGTAGTATTAACCTTAGATAAAAAACGATCGGTTGCTTTTAAAACACTTGTAAACTTAGTAAAAGAACAGGAAGCCGAAGATGTTTCCATTCTCATAACCTATGATTTAAAACAATCTAACGAAGCTTATAATTTGGCGCCAAACCTATTACTATCTGTTTCGGCAAGAAATGCAAAAGAATTAAATTGGCTACTAAACTCCGAAATACCAACAGAAAATATGTTTGCTTTTACAGGTACACGATTGTCTTCAGATAGTTTATATAAAGCCATACACGATAAAAAAATAATGACCATTTTGGGTACTTTAGGCAACTTAGATAAACAAGCCGAAGCCAAAGGCGACCAATTATATAAAACCTGGAGCGATAAAGGTATAGATGTTTTTGCTACAGATAGACCATTTGAAGCTGCAAAAGCATTAGGAGTATTAAAATAAAACAGATTTTTGTTTCTGTTTGCCAGTAGGCAAATTTGCAAAAACTAAACTATCCTACAAGGGTTCTAAAACCTCGTAGGTATTAAATAAAAATAAAATTTTTTTTGACGAACCCGTTTTTACGGTAACCATTTGACATTTAAAAAAAACAAGTAATACCAAATGAAGTACTCTAGACTCACAAAAGAACAATTTGAAGAATTAGAACAAGAGTTTATAAATTTTTTAGCCACGCAATCCATAACAGGAGAAGAATGGGCTAGTCTAAAAGAAAATAAGCCAGAATTGGCAGAAATGGAACTCGATGTGTTTAGCGATTTAATTTGGGAAGGTGTACTAAACCAAGCCAAATATTTAGAGCATATCTCACCAAAAAACATCCATTTATTTGCTTTAAACGACGACCATATGCATTTAATAGGTATAAAAGTAAATGACGAAGCAGATTTAACCACTGCAGAGGGTTTTAATTGGTTACGTAATAATCTAATGCATGATAATGTAGAGTTTGTACAAGCTAAAAAAGACTACTCAGAAGATAAAAATTTAGACAAATTTACCTTAATACAACAAGGCTCAAATATAACTAAAGGCGAGTTGTATAAGTACATGTATAAACTCATAAATTAACTAAATCCTGCGAAAGCAGGAATCTTATTAATAGTTTTCTCATTACGAAAAGCGACGAAAAGAGTGACGTGGCAATCTTTTTAAGTCATTTAATTATTAATTTGAAAACGCTCCAAGAGATGACCACGTTTTTTTCTATTGAAAACACTAGCAATGACGAATGCATTAATTATTTTTGTCATTCCGCAGTTTAACGGAAACAAAAAAGTAAGCGAAAGCTATTCCACTTCTAAACGCAAAGTCACAGAGAGTGCAGACGAAGAGAAATTAAAATTTTAGTAATCATTAAAAAAATTCCTGCCTTCGCAGGAAGTTGATATGGCACAAAAACCAAG
This sequence comes from Lacinutrix salivirga, assembly GCF_053604675.1. Lineage (NCBI taxonomy): Bacteria > Pseudomonadati > Bacteroidota > Flavobacteriia > Flavobacteriales > Flavobacteriaceae > Lacinutrix > Lacinutrix salivirga. The sequence goes on along the minus strand of NZ_JBSHNP010000103.1, from coordinate 117,474 downwards.
CATACCTAAAGGAACACGAGATTTTAATCCAGAACAAGTTGCAAAACGCAACTACATTTTTAATACTATAAAAACTCAATTTCAGCATTTTGGTTTTCAACCCATAGAAACACCAAGTTTTGAAAACTCCGATACCTTAATGGGTAAATATGGAGACGAAGGCGATAGATTGATTTTTAAGATTTTGAATAGTGGAGATTATTTTGATAAATTCAAAGATGGAATTTTAGCAGCAATCACTATAGGTGAAATGTACTATCTTAAACTTTCTAAGGAAGCAATAGATAGCACTGAGTGGCTTTATAGAAAATCTAGACTTAGATTTGTCGACAATTTTGTAAATACATTAAAAAAAGGGAATTCAAATAGTATTATTAAAAAATTGCCTTCAGAGGAAATTTTACAACACATATTTTCTCTAATAAATAGCAGATATAAAAATAATAAATCATCTCCTACAGAAGATGAACGTCAGGAAATGTTTTCAACGATATTTGCAAATATTTTTTTAAATTTAAAATCTAATAGTATTACTGATTCAATCTCAGAAAAAGCCTTACGTTACGATCTCACAGTTCCATTTGCACGTTACGTTGTACAACACCAAAACGAGATAGATTTTCCGTTTAAGCGCTACCAAATACAACCCGTTTGGCGTGCAGACAGACCACAAAAAGGTCGTTTTAGAGAGTTTTATCAATGCGATGCAGATGTTGTAGGAAGTGATAGCTTATGGCAGGAGGTTGAGTTTATACAGTTATACGACGCCGTTTTTTCTGCATTACAATTAGAAGGTGTAACCATTAAAATTAATAATCGTAAAATACTATCTGGTATTGCAGAAGTTATTGGAGCAAGCGATAAACTAATTGATTTTACAGTTGCATTAGATAAGTTGGATAAAATAGGCGAGGAAAAGGTAAAAATTGAAATGTTAAGTAAAGGAATCTCTAAAGAGGGGATTGCAAAACTTCAACCTTTATTTACTCTAAAAGGCGACTTTGGAACTCAAATAGACAGCTTAAAAACAATTTTAAATGCTTCTGAAGAAGGACAAAAAGGCATTAAAGAATTAGAGTTTATAAATGCTGCAATTTCAGAATTAAAACTAAATACAGCCAAACTACAATTAGATGTAACACTAGCAAGAGGTTTAAACTATTATACAGGAGCTATTTTTGAAGTTTCTGCACCAGAACACGTAAAAATGGGTTCTATTGGTGGAGGAGGACGTTACGATGATCTTACTGGTATTTTTGGACTTAAAGATGTAAGTGGAGTTGGCATTAGTTTTGGTTTGGACAGAATTTATTTAGTGTTGGAAGAACTTGGTTTATTTCCAGAAACAATAGCAAAATCTACAGAAGTATTATTTATAAATTTTGGCGATAACGAAGCATTGTTTAGCATGAAAGCTATAACAAAATTAAGAGCAAATGCTATTAATGCAGAGTTGTATCCTGATAATGCTAAAATGAAAAAGCAAATGGGTTATGCAGATAAACGCAGTATTCCTTATGTGGTTTTAGTAGGTGAGGAGGAGATTAAAAATAATATTTATACTCTTAAAAATATGAAGAGTGGAGAGCAAAAGAAACTCTCCCTCGATGAAATAATAAGCAAATTGAAATAACAAAAAAACCGAAACTTACGTTTCGGTTTTTTTGTTAAAATACAAAACCTCAATTTACTTAATAACAATTTTCTTTGTGATGCTTTGGTTAGCATCTGTTGTAAGAGTTACCAAATAGAGTCCTGTGCTTAAGCTGTTAATTTTTAAACCATTATGTAATGTAGTGTTGTTAATGGTATTAAAATTAGCAACAGTTTGTCCAAGCATATTAGTTACAAATAGTGTTTTAGCTTCTTGCGATAAGTTTTTTACATACAACGTATTTATAGTATTATTAAAAACGATGCTAGTATGATCTTCAGTAAACTCCTGATTGCTTAAAGCTTCCGATGGTTTAAAAACAATATCAAAACGGTCTGGAAATTCACCAGCTTCAGATGTAAAATTATAAGCTATTTCTGTAGTTAAATCAAAATAGATTCCTGTAAAATTATCTCTTAAATATACTTCCTGATTTTCGAAATTTTCAAATTCGGTTACTTTAATGCTAAATGTTGTTGCTCCATCTGCAATAAATAACAAGTCAACTTCTTTGTCTTCTGTAATTTCAGAATAGGCTTGTATTACTGTTTTTTCAGTTTGTAATGGCAAAAGGAGATCATTTGTCATAGCAGACTCTGTTAAACGAGCATCATAACCATAATCAAAACCATCACTAGTTTCATTATTAAACCCTAAAACCAATTCTCTTGTTAAATCTGCAGAGGTTTTAAATTGTAATTTCATTTTTTTAAATTCAAACCCAACAGGAATAGGTGTTCTGTTATTTTTGCTGTTAGAATTATTGTTTCTAAAAAACACAGATTCGCCATTTGCTTCTGTTTTAAAAATACGTTGTCCATTATTAAATTCGATGTCTCCATCACTATCAACTTCGACCATAAAACCTTGTGCTACAGGAATAAATTGAGTTGGTGTTTTTGTTCCATCTTGCGAACCATTTGTAGCTCCATTTAATCCAATAAATTGATATGCTCTTACTTTACCTAGCTTATTTACTGTAGCATATCCACCTTCATACTCATGTAAATTATGAGAATCTCCAGCCCAATGTTCCCATAGATAAATTGCGCCACCAATTACTCCTTGATTATCGTCTATAAATTGATTAGCATCTATAGCTGAAGGGTAGGGATTACCTACTAAAAATTCAGTTTTTGTTGTTCCTCCATGAGAGCCAGGTCCACCAATATCAACAGCATTTATTAAAATAGTTCCGTTATTTGGTTTACCTTCAAAAATATACTGAAAACCATCTGTTCCTACTCCTGGTCCTTTTTGAGACCATCCAATTCCTGGAGAAAGATTCTCTGATACAGAAATTGCATCCCAATGGTAATAACTTACACCACTATTATAAGTATAAAGCCATCTTGTACTTAGGGTTGCTGGTGTAGTTGCAGGAGGACTAAAACTAGAGGTAAATTGTATATCTCCATTATTTTCTTTAAGCATATTAATAGTAAATGCTGAATTATTAGTGTTTCCTGTGTTACTGTTATTATTTGTAAGACTAGTTGCAGTAGGTATTCCTACTGGTGAAGACCAATAGTTGTAACGGTAAACATTGCTTAAACCTTCTTGTCTTCGTTTAATAGATGCAGTAGAAGAGGTTACTAAATCACTTTCTAAACCTTGTATTAATTGAGAGTCATCCTGTAAGTCTATACTACCATCTAATTCTAAATACCAGCTGTTGCCAATTTCATTATCGCCTGTAACAACTAATTCTGCATTGTTTTCAAAAACAAAACCAACCGTTTTATGAGAGGTATTTGTGGTTAAATTATTAGATAGTTTAATAATGGCATATTCAGAATGTTTGTTAGTTATGTCCCAAACGCTTCCGTATAACCAATTGTTTTGATCAGACCAATCTTCACTTCCTCCAGCTACTGTTTGATAAGGTAAAGGAGCCGTTCTTTCTTGGTAGGTTCTCATATTGTTTAAGTCTCCATTTCTGTTAGCGTTAGAAATATCAGGAGTTTTTCCGGTATCTATAATATCCATCGGATAATATAAAATTAAATCGTTCCACAGTAATCCTTCAATATCTTTAGGGATTATTTTACCTCTAACATTACCATTGTTATTTTCAATTTCTTGAAACACTTGGCGTTGTAATTGTTTAGCAGTAAGCGCTTTATTGTAAACACGAGTTTCATAAATAGCACCTTCAAAATAATTATTGTTGAATTGAGTGTTTCTACCAATTTCAAAGTCATGGTCAGAGTTCCATGCATTTGTATTATCTATTGCAGAACCATTAACTCCTAATCTTTTCCAAATAGATTCGCCATTTAAAAACATTTCTATTGTACCTAAATTTGCATTATAAATCGCTGCAACATGATACCATAAGTTATTTTGTAGTGTTGGAGCAGAGGCAGAAGGTGTATTAATTACATTAGGTTCTCCATTGGTTTTAACAGATGCTTTTAACCTATTATTGCTATCTACTAATAATCTAAAATTTCGTTGTCCCATTATGTCTCCTCCATTAAAACTATTGTCTAGTTTAATCCAAGTCATCATGGTTAATTCGTTTTTATTTCCAAGAAATGGAGAAGTGGCTATGTAATCGTTTACACCATCAAAATCTAAAGTTTGAGGAATACAAAAACTAAAATTACCTAATCCAGAACCATGTACATAGTTTTGTGAGCAAGAATCACAATCTTGCCATAAAAAGGTAACACTAGTAATATAATTTGCATTGGCAAAATTAACACCAACAACAGCATTATAACCAGAAGTGGATCCAGAGGTAGCGTTAATTACACCATTTGTATTATTAGATGTGTACGATGGGTTAGAGGAGTTTGTAAATGTAGGATGTATTGTACTACCATCTACAGTAGTAGCTGTAATAGTGTATTTGTCTCCATTTTGCCCTGTTTTATTAACATGTAACATATCAAAAGATAGTGCGTAAATTGGCGAGCTGAAAGTAATTGTACAAGTTATTCCTGTAGAGGAATACCCAGAGTTGTAAAGGTCTATGCCTTCGAAAGAGGAATGAGCAGAGTTACCAACTTTAGGTGTTTGTTGACCATCCCAATTTCCAAATGCACTAGTATCTCCTGTAAAGTCTATTGATATATTTATCCCTGAATCATCAACATTCGAAAAGGTATTGCTTAAAGTACCATCTGGCCAATCATATTCGTTAGAACCTGACGGTGATGAGGACCAATCTAAAGTAAAGTTTTCTCCACAAGTTGGAGGTGCGTGTAGTTGCGAGTAAGCGTTAGTTGAAATAAGACCACCAAGCATAAGCATGGCTATCTTTAATAGCATAATATTCTTCATAAGTAGGTAAATTTATTTGGGGTAAATTTTACTCTGTAAAGCTATTATATTTTTTGAGGTAGATATAAATTCTCCTACAAAAAGCTAAAAAATTCGTTGATTTACAATTCTGTTTTATTGGTCTAATTGCTTTATAGTCAGAAGAATTAATATAAAAAAAAACTCGAAACATTTGTTTCGAGTTTTAGAATTTACCACAGTAAGTCTAGTATAGTAAATTTGGGGTTTCTTTATTCAATAATTACCTTTTTAGAAATTGAACCAGTTGCTGTATTGATTTTAATAATATACGCACCTGTACTTAGTTTGTTTGGTGTTAATTGAATTGTATTTTTGGTTTTAATATCATTAAATACTTGAATTGATTGCCCTAAGATGTTTAATAATTCTACATTTTTAATTAAAATGTTTTTTGGATTGTTAATTACTATTATATTGTTTTCGTTTGAATAATAGGTATTTAAATCTTCTTCTGCTACATTAAACTCATCTATACTAAGGGATTCTGCACCTTGGAATACAATTTGGAAACGGTTTAAGTGTTCTCCTGCAGGTAAATCCACTTGAAAATCTTCAAGTCTTAAATTATGAAGAGAGTTATCTGATAAATCTTTTACAAAAATATCTAAGTCATCTGGTACATTTTCTAAGGCATCGATAGTAATAGAGTTTATTCCTGCTTCGTCTGTATGTAAACCTAAAGGTAGCACAGTTTCGTTTGTTACCTCTCCAATACCTTGAATGATATATTTATCGTCACCAATCATCCAGTACATATCGTCTATTTGGTCTTCGTTTGTTTGACCATCAAATCCCCAATCATGAGCTAGTGTGGCATTAGGATCTACAGTTGTTAATAATTGTCTGTGAATTTGATTTACAGAGTTGAATCCAATTCTGAATTTCATTCTTTCATCTGAATTATACTCACTATTATTATTTGTGCTTTCTGAAGCGCTTCTTACAAAAACAGAGCTAACTCCTTCTTTTTGAAATGCACGTTGAGAATTTCTAAATCTAATATTTCCAGTATTTTCTCCTTTTACAAAGAACCCTTGAGCTACAGGAATATAACGTCCTGGTAATTTTGTTGGTGTTCCACCAGTACCAACTAATGGATCATTGGTTCCATAGGATGCTGCAGGAGTTGCGCCAGATAAATTATAAGTTGCATAACCACCTTGATAATCTGCTAAATTGTGAGATCCTCCGCCCCAATGTTCCCAGAAATATAATGTTCCTGTAGTGCTACCTGCTCCATCAATTGTTGGTGCATTGTCCATAATAAACTCGTGAGCATCAATAGCAGATGCGTAAGGGTTTCCTACTAAATATTCGTTTCCTGCGTTTATTGATAATGTGATATCACCATTATTTGGTTTACCTTCAGTAACATAATTTTGTTCTAATAATACATTTCCATTTGTGTTATTTACACCTTTCATTGTAAACCCTTCGCCAGCCTGAATTGTACCAGTGCTTCTAACATGTTGCCATTGTGAGTAACTACCGCTTTGATTACTGTATTTCCAGATCCAATAATCTGCAATTCCTATTGGTGAACCAGAAGTACCATTATAGCTATTAGTAATAAAGTTAATAGTTTGTGGACTTGCAGGATTTGTTCCGTCTTTTAAAATATTTGGTATTGAATAACTATTATTATTAGAAGTTGTATTGGTAACTCCAACAGGAGATGACCAGTAATTATAGGTGTATAAATCTTGAGTCCCTTGTTGGTCGCGCTCTAATGTTCCTGCACTCGTCACATCGAAATCACTACCTTCTGTTTGTATTAATTGAGATTCGCCTTCTAAATCAATTTTTCCGTCTAACTTTAAGTAATGAGATACAGTAACTGCATTTCCTGTATTACTTGCAGTATTTCCATTTAATGTTAATTTATTAGCAGTGTTTATTAAAGCTAAAACACTTCTATTATTATCATTACCAGAAGGTAACGAAGTATTATCCATAGTAATATCGTGGCTAGTTACAACAATATTCCAGTCTATAGTTACATTACTATCAACAATTGAAGCTGAACCAGGAATATATTGCTCGTCTCCACTTTCCCAAGTAGTGTCTGTATTCCAAGTTCCATTTTGATTAGACACATAAGGAATAGGAGCGGTTTGATAATCTACAGTATTTAGGTTTTTTAATGCACCTTGCACTCTGTTGGCAGACTCATCTTTAGTGTTAGTATAGGTATAAACACTCATTGGATAATAGCCAGCAAGGTTAGACCATGGTACAGAATTTATTTCGTTTTTAGTTACTGTACTAGGCATTATTTTACCAGAAACAAAATTAGAATTTTCTTCTATCTCTTGATTCATAATGTAGTGTAATTGGTCTTCGTTTAAAGCTGTGGACCAAATACGAACTTCATCTATATTTCCTCTATAATAAGAACCTACAACTTGTTTGCCAGCCGCAGCTACATGAAAAAACTGATCGGTATCAGCAGGAGCATTAATTGCTTGTGGTGTTCTATCTTCAATACCATCTATGTACATTTTTAACTGTCCGCTTTCATATATCAACGCTACATGATGCCATTGGTCATAAGGTAAAACTGTGTTTCCTGTAACAGTTTGTAAAGTTGGTATATTTCTAACTTGAAAGCTCAATCTTCCTGTTGCATCTATTTTAAAATCGTATCCTTCTGTAAATGGATGATTTCTTTTAGACATAATAGAAGTATTGTTTGATCCTAATTCTCTTTTTATCCAAGCAGATAATGTAAAGTCTGTAGAGTTTAAGTCAAAATTATCTTCCATATCCACATAATCTGCAACACCATCAAAATAGATAGATCTTACATATTCTCTTTCTGGTGCATAGCCAAAAGTTACATATTTTGTTCCATCAAAATCATAAGTTGCTTGTAACTCAGAACCTACTAACTTCATCACTCTATATTCTGCAGTTGGATCAAAAACAGGAGTATCTGAGATAAACATAAAATAATCTCCTGGAGGATTAATGTTTCTTATAGCTGCTTGTGGAATACTTACTAAAACTGTAGGTACATCACCTCCGTTTTCGGTAAATTTCCATACACGCTCCATACCAGTAAAGGTCACAGTACTGCTTAGACCTCCAATACCTGAGCTCATATCTACGTTAACAACATTTGGTGCATTGTTTAAATCGCCATTATTATTTCCCCAAGTTAAAAACTCTCCATCGTTAAGACTAACAGAGTTTAAGCTTTTATTTAAATTATTAGTGTCGTAAATATCTGTTAATCCAACAGTAATTAATCCTCTAATTTCTCCTAAACCATCGGTTTCACTGTTAACACTTTTAGATTGTCTTTGGTCTAAGTTTGAATCATCATCTCTAGCAATACCAGCAATGTCGTGGTTAAAACCTGCATTTGCAGATTGATCCCAAATTACATTCCCTTTACTATCTACATAGTCTTGGGAAGTACCATTTACGCCTAAAGTGATTCCATACTTAATACCTAAGTAAGATTGGATTCTATTGCGTTCTCTTGTTAAATTTGCATCATCTTTTCTTGCCGAAAACGTAATAACTTCAGCAATACTTCCATCAAAACTTGCTTCCCAACCTTCGCTACGTCCTAACCAAAAACGAGAGTTGTTTGCATTAGCAAATTCTGCTATATCGTTTTGTGTGGTTTCAATATTATTGGCGTTGTAATATAGCTCCTGTTGAGTTGCTCCAGTATTATTACGTGTATTAATAATGCCAACTCCATTATATGATGCTGTTGTACCATCGTGTACAGCATATCCATCTCCTGGTTCTGATTGACTAAAAGTATCGTAAGCATAGCAAATAGTTTCGCCAGAAACTCTTGCAGAATAAGCACCAAAACCAATACCAGTTGCATCTGGAGCATTAGTACTTGGTATAGCGTCGCCACAAAATACATCCATACTTCCAAAAGAAGAATTTATTTCTCTACTTGGTAAAACCACTAGAAAAATATCTTGTGTGTACATGCCTTCTGGACCTTGAAGGAATTCTGTTGAAGTGTCATCGTAAGAATAGTCGCCATCTAAAACTACACTAGTATAATTATTACTAAAGTTAACCACAGGATTAAAATTAATATTTTGAATTGCATTATCATAATAAGTAGGTTCCTGACCAGGTGTATGAACAGTAGCGTCACTTCCACGTCCTCTATCTGCCCATAACGACACAGGTTGACCATCAGTATAGCCTAATCCATCGTTTGCTTTTAGCCAAAGTGCTAAATCTGCAGTTACACCTCCAGGACCTTCAGTTAAAGGCGCTACGCCATGACCTTGAAGAGAGAAGTTATAAGGGTTCTCGTCCGAGTCGTTGTTTAACACATTTATTGTTGCACTTCTAGTTCCGTTACCTAAAGGTGTAAAAGTTACAGAAAAGGTGGTAAATGATCCTGCAGCAATAGTATTAGCTGGAAGAGAAGTCACTAAAAACTCTGTAGCGTTAGCACCTGAAAAAGTAATTGTACCAATATTTAAAGTTACTGCGCCATTGTTTTCAATGGTGTAAGTTCTTGTTTGCGAACTACCAACACTAATACTACCATAAAATGTATCGTCTGTTGGAGAAGGTGTAGTGTCGCCATCGTTTATCGTTATTGCATTTCCTGTAATGTTTATTTCTGGCGCAGGTACACCAGAGATTACATTTATTGTATAATCTTCTACTTCTCCATCAAAGCCTGTAAGGCAATTAGTAGGAGCAGAGCCATATCTTGTAGATACTCTCATTCTTGTATTTCCTAAAGTAGCAGTAGCAGGTATTGTTATTGATAAAGGAGATAATACTGTTGGTCCATTAGCGGTATTAAACGCTGTCCCTAAGTAATATGTTTCGCCAGCATCATTAAAGTCAAAATCTTGATTCCAGTCTATCCAAGCAGTAGTGTGTGTGGTATAAGCACCATCTGTGTTTGCATGTACTGTTAAGTTATGAGCAGTAGATTGCATTACTGTAGTCGATATTGCTGTAAAATCTGAATAGTCTTTATCTTCAACAGGAGTAGCATTATTAATGGTATTAAAAGACACTAATCGTGTACCAGTATTGTATCCATCTGAATTGTTTCCGTTTGAATTACAGTAAGATGGTGCACCACCATAACCAGTTACTACTACATCGTCAAAAAAGTTATATTCATTATTAGCATTAGCTGTACCAGAAAATCTAAATCTAGAATTTGTTGCAAAAGAATAAGCTCCAGAGTTTAATGTTACAGTAAAACTATTTGAGTAAAAAGGTCCGTTATTTGCAAAATCTGTTCCTCTACTAAAAGTTTGAACCGTTGACCAAGTAGATCCATTAAAATATTGTACTACGAAACCTTCTCCATTATCTAGTCTATAGCCTTCGTGACAAAAAGAGATCTCTACACTTGTGTATCCTGTAAAATCAAAACTAGGAGAGGTTATTCTATTATTAGAAGTATCGTCGTCTTTAGAGTAAATACTGTAGGTTCCTGCACACGAAAAATTAGAACTGTTATAAATCGCAACATCAGATCCTCCATCAGCCCATCCTTCATAAGAATTTTCAAAACTGTAAGAGGCAATTGTTGTTTGTGCTTTAATAGTAGTTATGCTCAATACAAAAAGTAGTGTGCACAAAACAAATTTTGGGCTAAGAGTAAAGTTTTTCATAGTAGGTTAAGTTTAGTTGGGGACTAAATTCAAAACAAATATACATTTGAACTCTTTTAAATGCAAAAATAATCGATGAAATACACTATTTATTTTTAACTATTTGAAATACAGACAAATAAAAAAGCTAAAGATATTTCACTTTAGCTTTTAATTGTGTATTACAACGATTATTTATTTTACTACTTTTTTAATAAATGATATATTAGATGCTTTATTTTCAATTTTTAGAAGGTATGTCCCTTTTGCAAGATGACTTAAATCTTTAACTGAAAGTAAATTGTTATTACTATTTTCTGTAGCGTTTTTATATACAATCCTGCCTCTTAAATCATATACTAATACATTAAACACCATGTTTTCATATCCTGAAGGTAGTTGTATTGCAATAGAATTGTTAAATGGATTTGGATAAACTTGAATATTATCAGCAATGAAATTATTAACATTTAATGTGCCTACTATTAAATTAACTGTATAATCTTCAACTTCTCCATAACCAAAAGATTCGCAACTAGTAGGAATACCATTATATTTCATAGATACTCTCATAGTAGTTGTTGCTGGAAGTGTTGCGCTAGGAATCGTAAAATTACCAACAGCTGTAACATCTGTAGAAGCGGCTTTAGTAAATACTTGTTCTCCTGCATCATCAAAATCACCATCTTTATTATAATCGATCCAAACAGAATAACCTTCAGAATAAGTGCTTCCTGTCCATTGTGGAGTAATAGTAATACTGTAACTTGATCCAATTTCTAAATCTGTATTTAAGTTTTTAAAATTAGAATATCCATTAGTTCCATCTCCAGAATTATTATTATCAATTGTATTTAACTGAACTCTATTTATATACTCATCACTAGTATCGTTACCATTTGATGGACAATAACCTCCTTTAGTTTTAAATGTTTGCGAGTTTGTATATGATGTAGGACTAGAAGATGAACATCTTGCTCTTGTTTGTACCTCATAATCTGTGTCTTCTAATAAACCAGTAAGTGTGTAAGCACTGTCATAGATATTTGAAATAACCGTCCAAGTTGATGCTCCAACAATACGATATCTTAAATCATAAACATTTCCTGTAGAATCCCAAAATACGTAAGCAGAGGTATCACCTACATTACAGACTTCCATACTTGTTGGCGTAGAAGGGCTACCAGAAGGTAGCATTAAAACATCTGGTAAAGTTAATGTTGTGTAATCTGCAATTGTTTGGTTAGTTAAGGTCTGAGTTTGGTAACATTCTGCTTCAAAACGAATACTATATGTGCCTGCTTGTATTGGTCTATAATAATCACCTTGATTAATATCTGTAAATACTTCAGATCCATAGGCATCGTGACCAACTATTGTAATTTTTGCTTCTATTGGGTTGTTAGTGTTTGCATCTTTAACTACACCAGTAAATCCATAAGTTCCTTGTGTTAAAAAATCTAACAGTGCGTTTTTGTTGTATTCCCAATAGTTAACTAGTTGACTTTCTTGTAATATTTTAACATCAGATAATTCAATGGTAATTTCTCTACACTGTTGGTAAAAGTTCATATAATCTTGGCGACCACCATAAACTCTATACCATTCTGCACCATGAGTAACACCTGAACTTGGATATACATTGCTATCTTCATCTACAGTCATATAAGTTGTATCTCCAAATATATCACTATCATTTTGTGCATGAGTTGCATATTCTACAGATATGTCTTCAAACCAGTCTCCATCTGCATGAGTGTGCTGACTTACATAGGCATTATCAAAAGGATAATTTACTAATTCTGTTCCACCATGAAAGTTTGCAGCAATTACAAAGTTATTTGCTTCTGCTAAACACATAAAGGCTAATGTTTCTGTCTGGTAAGGATTTCCATCGTCATGAGGTCCTGCAATATTATCTGGATAATTTCTATTTAAATCAACATTATTTCCATTACCACGTCTTGCATTAACTACAGAAGTATTGTTTGCACTATTATGGTAAGTACCATCCGGATTAGCGCTTGGATTTATCCATATTTCAGAATTTTCTACTAAATTTTTAACTCTAGAGTGGTCTGGATGGCTTGTGTTTGCATATACAGTAAGTATATAATCTATAAGTGTTAACATCATTGGGTATCCAGCAATCTCATCGCCATGCATAGATGAGGTAAGCATTAATTTAGGCTCTTTTTCGTCTGTGCCAACATTATCAGAGATTTTTACAAACAACAATTCTTTATCACCTTGTCCTGTACTTCCAATACTAAAGGTTTCTACTAATCCAGGATTATCATCTTCAAAATCTTGCATTTGTTGTGCATATTGCGCGTAAGTTGGGTAATTTGCAAGCGGAAATGTTAATGTGTTTGCTTGGTTACTACTTCTTTCCTGAATTGGAGGATTATCGTAAATAGTATTGTAATCTACTTCATTTTCTTCCTTAGGTACATTATAAGCTATACCTTTTTCTTCAAAAAGTCTAAATTGTTTTTCGTTTGCCCAAGCTTTTACTGTTTTTGTTTCTGGCACATAGTTAACTATAGAAAGCTCTCTAGTAAAGCGTTCAATATCTTCGTGATTTTTTACTTTAAAAGTAAAAGTAAGCTCGCCTTTAGTTTCAATATATTTTTCGGCTTTAACTTTACTAAGGTCTTGCGAATGCAAAAAGACTACAGAAAATAATAATGCAAATAGGTTAAATGTAATTTTTTTCATAAGATTTGGAATTAATTATGAGGTTTATTAGTATGATGACAAATCTAAATAAAAAATTCAAAAACACCCTATTAAATGCAAAAAAATCCGATTAAATGTAAATATATTTTTTAAATAATTAATTATCAATGTATTACAAAATACATATTTTATCGTTAAAACGTATTTTTGTAATAATTAGGCAAAAAAAAAGACTCACAAGTGTGAGTCTTTTTGAGTAGCGAGAACGAGATTTGAACTCGTGACCTCTGGGTTATGAATCCAACGCTCTAACCAACTGAGCTACCTCGCCATAATTTTGAGATTGCAAATATAAAAACTTAATTTTTGGAAGCAAGCATAACTTTATAAATATTTATTTAATTTGTTTTCTCGAATTTTAATTAATGTATTATATTGAGCACATATTAAATACGAAACAGTTTTAAATGGACGATAAAGTAAAATACGAAATTGAATTTCCAATTCACGCCTCACCTCAATTATTATATCAATATATATCTACACCATCTGGTTTGTCTGAGTGGTTTGCAGATAATGTAAACTCTAGAGGAGAATTATTTAAGTTTATTTGGGATGGCTCTGAAGAGCAAGCTAAATTATTAACCAAAAAAAGTGGAGAACGCATAAAGTTTAAGTGGCTTGTGGATGAAGAAGAACCCTATTTTTTTGAAATAAAAATTCAAGTAGATGAAATTACTAAAGATGTCTCATTAATAATTACAGATTTTGCTGAAGAAGATGAGGTTGAAGAATCTAAAATGCTTTGGGAAAATCAAATTTCTGATCTCAAGCAAGTTTTAGGCTCTGCTTAGTGACATTTTAAATGAGATTTAAATTATATTTGTCCCAAATTTTTTTGGGACTTTTTTTATGATTAATTTAAACGGAACACTTACAGAGAGCAACCAAGTTATAACTTACACTAATAGAGGTTTTAATTATGGTGATGCTGTTTTTGAAACTATTAAAGTATCTCACAATAAAATTTTATTTTTTGAAGATCATTACTTTAGGTTAATGGCTTCTATGCGCATAATGCGAATGGAAATTCCAATGTTATTTACTATGGAGTTTCTTGAAGAGCAAATACTACAAACCCTTACTAGTAATGCACTAAATAATAGTTCTGTACGAGTAAAAATAATTGTTTTTAGGGAAGAAGGTGGCTTTTATGCTCCAAAAAATAACTCTGTTAATTTTGTAATTTCAACTGCAAAATTACAATCGGATTTTTACCTTTTAAACGAAGAGCATTACCAAGTAGATCTATTTAAAGACCATTATATATCACCAAGTTTATTATCTACTTTAAAAACTAATAATAAAGCCATTAATGTTGTAGGAAGTATTTATGCTGAAGAAAATGATTTACAAAATTGCTTATTACTTAACACGAATAAAAATGTAGTAGAAGCGTTAAACGGAAATATTTTTTTAGTAAAAGGAAACACAATTAAAACGCCACCTTTAGGAGATGGTTGTTTAAAAGGAATAATGCGAACTCAAATCATAAATCTTTTAGAACAAATTGAAGACTACACCTTTATAGAAGACTCTATTTCTCCATTTGAACTACAAAAAGCCGACGAATTATTTATTACTAATGTGGTTATAGGCATACAACCTATAACTAAATATAGAAAGAAAGATTTTGACACTAAAGTTGCTAAAACTTTATTACAGAAATTAAATGTAAAAATAAGATTAGCTTAATTATAGCTAGGGTTTTCTGGAGCGTTAGACCAAATGCTATAACTCTCTCCAAGTTCTACCATTTTTTCTTTCCAAAACGTTTCGTAGTCTTTTTCAATAATATTTTTTTTGTAAATATTCTCTGTTACTACCCAAGCATTAGACTCAAGTTCAGTTTCTAATTGGTTAACTTCCCAACCAGAGTAGCCTAAAAAGAATCGTATATCATTCTCTTTTATAGTTTTATTTGCTATTAAACTTGCTACAGCAGTAAAATCGCCTCCCCAAAAAATACCAAGAGAAATCTCTATGCTATTAGGTATTAATTCCGGAACTTTATGAATAAAATATAAATTATCCTGCTCAACAGGACCACCATTATATATTTTAAAGTTAGATTCTATTTCTGGTACTAAATCTTCAAGTGTGTATTCTAAGGGTTTATTTAAAATAAATCCAATAGAGCCTTCAGTATTATGTTCTGTTAAAAGCACAATAGACCTATTAAAGGAAATGTCTCCTATAATAGAGGGTTCGGCAATTAATAAATGACCTTTTTTTGGTTTTATTGTAATCATAATTTGATGATTTATTACTTAAATGTAGCTTTTATTTATTAAATAACAAATTGTAGGTATAAAAAAAGCCTTTACAATTGTAAAGGCTTTTAAATATTTATGCTGTAAAACTTAGTTTACTGCATTAGATAAATCAGATCCAGCTTTAAACTTAACTACGTTTTTAGCTTTGATTTTGATAGTTTTTCCTGTTTGAGGATTTCTTCCGTCTCTTGCAGCTCTTCTAGTAACTGACCAAGAACCAAATCCTACTAAAGAAACTCTATTACCTTTTTGTAAAGCTCCTTCAATTTCGATTAACGCACATTCTAAAGCTTTTTTTGCAGCTGCTTTAGTAATTCCTGCGTGTTCTGCCATTGCATCGATTAAATCTGTTTTGTTCATAATTTTAATTTTAAATAATTAATAAATTGTTGGTATAACATTATTTTGTTAAATCCTTTACAAATTTATACGGATTATGCTATCACGCAAGTAATAGCAAGGGAAATACATCTATTTGTTAATAACTTAAACCATTTGTTAATAAAGAAGGCGTTTTTTTTGATTTTTTAATAATATCAGTCAAAACAAGGGTTTAAAGCACTATTGCATCATTTTCAAATTGAAAACCATTTAATAGAGATTGTGCATCCATTAATCGTTTTCCTGGTAGTTTTATTTTAGTGATTATTATAAATCCTTCATTTACAGCAACTTTAATTTCTTTTTTAGTGGTTACAAGACTTCCAATTGGTAAATTATGTGGTTCTTTTTCTATTTTTGCTTCATAAAGTTTTATGTCTAAAGTGTCTTCACCATTCTTTAATATGCACCAAGCAGCTGGATATGGACTAAGCCCTCTTATTTTATTATATATAGTTTCTATGTTGGCTTCCCAATCTATTTTACAATTATCTTTATTTAGTTTATAGGCTGTTTTTATATTTTTAATTTCAGGTTGAGGTGTAGTGGTTACTGTATTGGTTTCTATCTTTTTTATTGTATCTATTACTAGTTCGCTTCCTATTGTCATTAAAGTATCGTGTAAATCTCCTGCGTTATCTTCTGGTAGTATGTTTACTTCTTGTTGTAAAATCATTGCTCCAGTGTCTATTTTTTCGTCTATAAAAAAAGTAGATACACCTGTTTTTGTTTCTCCATTTATAATAGCCCAGTTTATGGGTGCAGCTCCTCTATAATTTGGGAGTAAAGAGGCATGTAAATTAAAGGTGCCATATTCTGGCATCTGCCATACGCTTTTTGGTAGCATCCTAAAGGCTACAACTATTTGTAAGTTTGCTTTTAAAGCAGCAAGCTCTGCAGTAAAGCCTTCTGCTTTTAAATTTGTTGGCTGTAAAATGGTTAAACCTTTTTGCTCTGCAAATACTTTTACTGCAGACTGGTTTATTTTTCTACCTCTTCCTGCTGGTTTGTCTGGTGCAGTAATGACGCCAACTACATTATAACCATTTTCTAAAATTGTTTTTAGGGTTTGGACAGCAAAATCTGGTGTGCCCATAAAAATAATGCGTAAGTCTCTTTTCATAAATGCGATAATTTATAGGTGTTGTGTTTTGTTATTGTAATTAATTGGTGCTCTAATAAATACTGTATAGCGTTTTTTAACTGTGCTTCATTATAAGGTAGCTGTTCTAAAAGTGTCCTAGAATTAATTTCGCCTTGCTCTAAAAGTAGTACAATAGCATTAATACATTCTTTTTTAGACACAGGATTGGCTTTTGTTTTGTTAGAAATGCAAACGGAACACACGTTACAATTTTCTTCTAAATTCTCGCCAAAATAGGCAAGGAGTTGTTTTTGTTTGCAAACCGAATCATTATTTGCATAATTTATTACAGCTTCAATTTGTTGGTGTCTTAACGTGTTTTGTTGTTCAATAATTTTAGAGATTCTGTTAATAGTTAAATCATCTTCTCTAGGTTCTATAAAAGTAATTTCGGCATCTGTTTTAGATTCTTGCCAAGTAATAACATTGTCTTTTTTTAGCTTAGTAAGAGCTTTAGTAATAACAGCGTCTTTAGTTTGTGCTTTGTTTGCAATTAATAGCATATTTATTTTGGTTTCATGCTCCATGATTCCTCCATACGTTCTTAAAATGGTTTTAACAATAGTGCTAATGTCGTTATTGCTATTTAAATAGCTTAATAATCTGTTGTTAGATATTATAAATTGAATAGTATTCGTTTTATTAAACTGTTTAGTTAAATTAATGATACCTGTTCGTTCTAATAATTGTAAAGTATTATATGTTTTTGTTGTGTTGAAATTATACGTATTGCAAAAATGATTAAAATTAAATTCGAAATTAGCAAAACGTCCTTCTCCATAAGGGATTTGAAAGTAATTGTTTAATTTTCGATATACTTGTTTTGTAAATTCTGAATCTGGTAATGCTTTTAAAAATTGATTTTTAACTACTTGTACATCATTAGTGTCTTTTAAGAGTACAGCATAGGCTTTTTCTCCATTTCTGCCTGCTCGACCAGCTTCTTGGAAGTAACTTTCCATGCTATCTGGTAAACTAAGGTGTATAACAGTTTTTACATCTGGTTTATCAATTCCCATACCAAAGGCATTTGTGGCTACAATTACTTGCTTACTATTGTTAAACCAGCTATTAAATGCTTTATCTTTTTCTATGTTTGATAAGCCTCCATGGTAATAAGTGGCTTCAATTTGTTTTGAATTTAAGTAGTTACTAATTTCAATTGTAGCTTTTCTGTTTCTTACATAAATAATAGAAGCTGCTTTATTCTTTTTTAAAATAGTTTCGGTTTTATAAAGCTTGTCTTCTTCATTAAAAACCATATACGCTAAATTGTCTCTTTTAAAACTTTGTTTAAAAATTTTAGGACTAATAAAATCTAAGTTTTTTATAATATCCTCAGCTACTTTTGGAGTTGCAGAAGCCGTTAAAGCCACAACATTAACGGTTGGATGTAAATCTCTAAGTCTTAATATGTTGTTGTAAGAAGGTCTAAAATCATTTCCCCATTGCGAGATACAATGCGCTTCGTCCACTGCAATAAGGTTAACAGGCATTTGTTTTATTCGGTCTCTCACCACATCTTGCTCTAAACGCTCTGGAGATAGATATAAAAACTTATAATTACCATAAATACAGTTATCTAATAAAGTATCTACATCTTGTTTTTTAATTCCGCTAGTTAAGGCTAAAGCTTTAATACCTTTATTGTTAAGTGCTTTTACTTGGTCCTTCATTAAGGCAATTAAAGGAGAAATCACAATACAAATCCCTTCTCTGGCTAAAGCTGGTATTTGAAAACATAACGATTTTCCTCCTCCTGTTGGGAGTAGTACAAAAGTATCTTCATTAGCTAAAATACTTGTAATAATGTCTTCTTGTAAAGGTCTAAAACTAGTAAATTTCCAATAACGTTCTAATATTTGTATTGGATGTTGCATTATAATGCTTTTACCACGTTAATAATATGGTCTGCTCTTGCTCCAATGCTACCAAAAGGCACATCTCTTAAACCATAATCGTATTTTTTATACGTGTCTAGTAAATGTTGGTGTATTTGCTTGGCTTGTTCAAAACTTTCATAACGCTCATTGTCTGTTTTATAAATGTCTTGCCAAGGACCTAAAATAAAAACGGCATCATAAAGATTGTTTTCGCAAGCTTCGATAAATCGAGTAGGATAGGAGTCTCCAATATAATCCATATACGCTGTAATATCAGGTATTCCACGATCTAAAAACACAAACTCATTATTACTGGCTTCTGCAGTTTTAAATTGGTTAATTCTTGCTTCAAGGAGTTTATCGCTAAAAGCCATTGGGTTTTCTAAGAACAATTGCTCTATGCCTTCTTGTCTGGCTTCTAAAGTTATTTGTCTGGAGACTTCTTCAAAACAAGTATATCCTCTTTTTGTTAATTCTTCGATTATAGAAGATTTTCCTGTTCCTGGTCCTCCAGTAATAACAATTTTTTTGGTATTCAATATCAACAATTTTAAGATGTAAATTTCGTTATAAAAAAGATTAAAAAAAAATATAAGTAAACACTATCTTTGTAACTTATTAAATAGTTATGAGCAAAGACAGCAAATCCAAAGAATTTTACGCTAAATTAAAGGTTCAGTTATACGAAACCACAAGTTGGCCATCAGAATATTTATATAAATTTATTGTAATTTCTAAAGGAGATAAAGTTAAAGAAATTGAATCCTTATTTAATAATATGGGAGCAGTAATAACAACAAAAGAGTCTAAAAACGGAAAATACACAAGCGTATCTGTTAACGTAAGAATGAAAGATCCAGATGTTGTAATAAAAAAATATTTAGAAGTTGCAGAAAATGTAGAAGGCGTCATTAGTCTTTAATATTTTTTTGTATTTTGCGGATGCATAGAAACTTCAATGCAAAACATTTAATTCTACACAATTATTTTGATAGACGATTTAGAGTACAACACAGAACGTGAGCATTTAATTATTCCTGAATATGGACGCCATATTCAAAAAATGATAAATTACGCTAAAACACGAGAAACAAAAGAAGAGCGAAATAAATTAGCAAAAGCCATTATTGCTGTGATGGGAAATATGCAGCCTCATTTACGTGATGTTACAGATTTTCAGCACAAGCTTTGGGATCAATTATTTATAATGTCTAAGTTTGAGTTGGATGCAGATTCCCCTTACCCTAAGCCTTCTAAAGAGCAATTAGCAGAAGCTCCAGAGCCTTTAAAATACCCACAAAATTTTCCAAAATACAGGTTCTATGGTAACAACATAAAAACAATGATTGATGTGGCTCGTACTTGGGAACCAGGAGAAATGCGTGAGGCTTTAGAATTTACTATTGCTAACCACATGAAAAAGTGTTTTTTAAATTGGAATAAAGATACAGTGGATGACCAAGTTATATATAATCACTTATTTGAATTATCTAATGGTGAGATTAATTTAAAAAATTCTGATGAAGATTTATCTGATGCTACAAGTTTAATGAGAAGCAAGAAAAAATACTCAAACAGTAATTCTAGTAGTAAAAAATCTCATCATAAAAAGAATAACAATAATAATAGAAACAGAAAACGCTATTAAATCCATTTTATGGGAACATTTAAAATTGAAGGAGGTCATCAATTAAAAGGAAACATTCAACCTCAAGGAGCAAAAAACGAGGCCTTACAAATATTATGTGCAGTTTTGCTTACTCCAGAAAAAGTAGTTCTAAATAATATTCCAGATATTATAGATATTAACAAACTCATCACGCTTTTAGGGAATTTAGGAGTTAAGGTTAATAAATTAAGTGAAGGCTCTTATTCTTTTAAAGCAGATGCTATTAACTTGGATTATATGCAAACTGCCGATTTTAAGAAAGAAGGTAGTGGCTTACGAGGCTCTATAATGATGGTTGGACCACTCTTAGCACGTTTTGGTAAAGGGTATATCCCAAAACCTGGAGGCGATAAAATTGGACGTCGAAGATTAGATACTCATTTTGAAGGGTTTATTAATTTAGGCGCTAAATTTCGTTATAATCGCGAGGATTATTTTTATGGTGTAGAAGCCGATAAACTTGTTGGTACAAACATGCTTTTAGACGAAGCTTCAGTAACAGGAACAGCAAATATAGTAATGGCAGCTGTTTTGGCCGAAGGAACAACTACAATTTACAATGCTGCCTGCGAACCCTATTTACAGCAATTATGTAAAATGCTGAATAGAATGGGAGCAAAAATTTCAGGTGTTGGTTCTAATTTGTTGACTATTGAAGGTGTTAAGGAATTAGGTGGAACAGAGCACACCATGTTACCAGATATGATTGAAATTGGTAGCTGGATTGGGTTGGCTGCAATGACTAAAAGCGAACTAACTATTAAAAATGTAAGTTGGGACGATTTAGGACAAATACCAGATGTGTTTCGTAAATTAGGAATTACTGTAGAACGCAAAGGAGACGATATTTACGTGCCTGCTCATAAAGACGGTTACGAAATACAAAACTATATAGATGGTTCTATTTTAACTATTGCAGATGCGCCTTGGCCTGGATTTACACCAGATTTATTGAGTATTGTTTTAGTAGTCGCTACTCAAGCAAGAGGCGAAGTATTAGTACACCAAAAAATGTTTGAAAGCCGTTTGTTTTTTGTCGATAAATTAATAGATATGGGAGCAAAAATTATACTTTGCGATCCACATAGAGCAACAGTAATTGGACACGATTTTAAATCGCAATTAAAAGCGACTACAATGGTCTCTCCAGATATTAGAGCAGGAATCTCATTGCTAATTGCAGCATTATCTGCTAAAGGAACAAGCACAATACATAATATTGAACAAATTGATAGAGGTTACCAAAAAATTGTTGAACGTTTAAAAGCTATTGGAGCTAAAATAGAACGATTAGAAGGAAATTAATATTTAAACTTATAACGCATAAAAAAACCTCGATAACTAAAAAGTTTCGAGGTTTTTTTGATTTTTAGTTAACAGCTAACTTATTCCATACTATAAAAATACTGTTCGCTAGCTATTTTTCCATCTTTAACTTCGTAAACACAAACTTCTTCCATTTTTTGTCTTCCACGTTCTTTAAACGTACAATCAAAACTCATTTTCGCACTAAAAAAGTTACCTGCTACAATTGGTTCTCCTATTTCACTAGAATGAAAATCCTCTACGCTTTCCATCCATTCTTTACTTTTATTCCAAACGTTTTGTTTTCCAGAAATCACTTCTCCAGGCATTCCTGGCATTTCTCTACTTACTATATTCTCTGCATATAACTCATTTATACAGTCTAGGTTTTTGCCTTCTCTGCACATATTAGCCCATTTTTGAGCGACTTCTCTTGTATTCATAATTAATTGTTGTTTTGTTTTTTTAAAGATAATAAAATTTTAGAAAACAGCAGATTGTGTGTTTTTTACGGAATAAATTACTTGTTTGTTTTTATAAACTTTAAAAAGAAATTATAAAATATTTTTTAACTCACAGCCTCCTTATACACTTCTAAACAGCGTTCTCTTGCTTTTTTGTGATCTACTATTTTCTCGACATAGCTGTCGGTTTCAAACTCAGGAACCCATTTTTTAATGTATTTTTTATCTTTATCAAACTTATCTATTTGAGTGGTTGGATTAAAAATCCTAAAATATGGTGAAGCATCTACACCAGAACCAGCAACCCATTGCCAATTGCCAACGTTACTTGCCATATCATAATCGTGTAATTTTAAGGCAAAATACGCTTCGCCTAAACGCCAATCTATTAGTAAGTGTTTGCATAAAAAACTACCAACTAGCATACGAACACGATTGTGCATAAATCCTGTTTTGTTTAATTGTCGCATTCCTGCATCTACAAGTGGGTAGCCAGTTTTGCCTTGTTTCCAAGCTTCAAACTCTTTCTCGTTGTTTCGCCATTTAATACTATCGTATTTAGGCTTAAAAGCATCTTTATGTGTGTGCGGAAAGTGCCAAAGAATTTGCATAAAAAACTCACGCCAAATAAGTTCTTGCCAAAAAACCTCGTTCTTTTGAGCTGTCGCTTTTTTTACCATTTTGCGAACGCTTACTGTACCAAAACGTAAATGTGGTCCTAATCTGGAAGTGGCATCTTGTGCAGGATAATTTCTTGTCGCTTCGTAATTATCTATTAATGTTGGTGTTACTGTGTAGTCTTTAATTTTTTGACTGGCACTTTTAAAGCCCATATCAGAAAGTGTAACATTTGGTAATCTGGTATGCTCAATTAAATTGTCTAAATAATTATTGGTATAATATATTTCTAAATCGTGTGATTTAAATTTTTCTTTCCAAACCTTCATATATGGCGTATAAACCTTATAAGGGTCGCCATTTTTTTTTACCACTTCGTCTTTTTCAAAAATCACCTGATCTTTAAAAGTTTTAAACTTAATATTATGCTCAGAAAGTAACTGTTTAATAGTGGTATCGCGTTCTGTAGCATAGGGTTCGTAATCATGATTGGTAAACACACTATCAATGTCGTGGTCTTTAATGAGTTGCTTAAATATACGTTCTGGTTTACCATAATACATTGCGATACTGCTGTTGTGCTCTTCTTGGAGTGTTGCTCTCATATCCTGTAACGTATCGAAAATAAAAGTTACTCTGGCATCATCTTCTGGTAATTCGTTTAAAATTTCATTATCAAAAATAAATATAGGTAGTACTGGCTTATCTGCTTTTAAAGCCGAATACAATCCTAAATTATCGTCTAATCTTAAATCGCGTCTAAACCAAAAAATATTTACTTGTTTACTCATTATGTATTTTGTTTTATTGAAGAAGGTATCCGTTTAGCATTAAATTACAAAAATCTATTTATTTTGAAGCATAGGTACCAAAAAGTGCTTCTAATTTTTTAGTTCTATAGTCAAATATCTCTTCTAATTTTGGCTTTACAATAAAAGGATGCACTAATTGTCCTAAAATACCAAAAGGCACTTTATAATCTATAATATCTTCCATTTCTACACCTCCATCAATTTCTTTTATAAAATGTTTGTGGTGCCAAAGTGCATAAGGTCCAAAACGCTGTTCATCTACAAAATATTCATTGTCTTTAACGTGTGTTATTTCTGTAACCCATTTTGTTTTTATGCCTAAAACAGGTGTAACTATGTATTGTATAATTTGTCCTGCAAACATTGGCCTATCTGCTCCAGAAAGGATGTTAAAACCCATATAATCTGGTGTAATTGTTTTTAAATTTTTAGGACTTGATAGAAACTCCCAAGCTTCTGCTTTTGTTATAGGTAAGTTTTGTTTTTTGTGTAGTCTGTAAATTTTCATCTAAAAAAATGTGTTTGTATTTCCGTTAAACGGAAATCGTATTAATTATTTAAAAGAATATATCCATTTAATGATGTTGCAATTAATAGCCAAATCATATAAGGAAGTAAGAGGTAGCTTTTGCTTTTTACTGTTTTAAAATTACTGAAGAAAAATGTAAAAATAACAACAGTTAACGCTGCAATAACGACTAAACCTAAGGCTACTAAATGCTGATTGAAAAAAACATAATTCCAAATCACATTTAATACTACTTGGAAAGCAAACGCTAATTTAAGTTGTACCCTTTCTGCTTTTTGAAATAAAGAGGCTAGATATATTGAAAAACAAATCATTATTAAAGTCCAAGCCACACCAAAAACCCAACCAGGAGGTGTCCAAGGTGCTTTATTTAAATTAGTGTACCAATCGCTCATTGGACCATTATCCATTAGCCAACTGCCAATGGCTAGGCCTCCAAAATTAATAACTAAAAACACTAAAAGTAGTTTGTAAAACTTCATTTTATTTGTTTTTAAGCAGTTCTATTTCTTCTAAAACAGCGTTAGCTTCGGCATATTTTTTATCACTTTCAGCTCTATTAATATTAGAAAGCTTATGCCATTCTTCCATAAGCTTATTGTATTTTTCTTGAAGTTTTTCGGTTTTCGTTTTCTTTTTAAATAATCCAAACATAATTTACTAATTTAAGTGTTTTGTTATTTTAGTGCTTTTAGGACTGGTATTAGAGTAAAAATAATCTATTAGCTCACCATTAGGACTTACCAAATACTTTTGAAAATTCCATTTAACATTAGAGTTGCTTACGCCATTTTTTTCTCTTTGCGTTAACCATTGGTATAATGGATGCGTTTGAGTTCCTTTAACCTTAATTTTTTCTGTAATTAAAAACGAGACTCCATAATTTACTTCACAAAAATTTTCGATGGTTTTAGCATCTCCAGGTTCTTGGTTACCAAACTGGTTGCAAGGCACTCCAATAACTACTAACTTATTATTATGTGTGTCGTAAAGCGATTGTAACTCTTTGTATTGTGAAGTAAATCCACATTTTGAAGCGACGTTTACAAACAGAATATATTTCCCTTTAAAATCGGATAAATTAATGGGTTTGTTTTGTAAACTATTAATCGTAATATCATATAGGCTAGGCAAATTTTCTTTATCGATTACTCTAGGTTTAGTTTTACTAAATAATGTTGCAATAAAAGCTTTTAAGGGATTCATAATTATTTAGAGTTTAAAGCTTACAATACCACAATCCATTTCAAAAATTTGACCAGAAATAGAAGCCGCTTTGTTAGAGGTTAAAAACGAAGTCATATCTGCAACTTCCTGAGGATTTAAGAACTTTTTTAGTGGATGGCGCTCTTTCATATTCTCAATCATTTTATCATTTCTCAGCAGTTTAGAAGCTAAATCTGTATCTGTAACTGTTGGTGCAATGGCATTTATTCTTACAGTTGGAGCTAATTCTGCACCAATAGATTTTACTAAGCCTTCCACAGCACTTTTTGAGGCAGCAACACTGGCGTGAAATGGCATACCTAATTTTGCAGCAACAGTACTAAATAACACAATCGAAGGTTGCTTGCCTTTTTTTAAAGGATCAATATATTTTTGGATTGATTTTACTGCTCCAAGTACATTAATTTCGAAATCTGCTCTAAAATCGTCTAATTTTAAACGTCCAATTGGTTTGAGGTTAATACTTCCTGGACAATATATTAAAGTATCTATAGCTTCAATTTCTGGTAATTCATCGTTTAAAATATCGCAAGAATGGTGTGTAAGATTTGCGTGTGAGATTTCTGGAGCGCTTCGACTAATATTAGTGACTTTATGTGTTTCTAAAAATGTATTTGTAATGGCTTTTCCAATGCCTTTACTTCCTCCAATAATAACTAAATGTTTCATATTTTTTTTAAAATTTGGTATAAAAAAAGTGGTATTAGTTGGTTTTACCCAAGCTAATTAATACCACTTATATGTCTTTTTATAAGATATCTACAACTTATGCTGCAGATGGTCTTCCTTTTAATCGTTTTTCGATTTTTTGTTTAATAACTGTTAATCGCTTCATTAAATCCATTAATTCTGGATCTTTATTTTCTTTATAAAGCTCGTTAACTCCAAGTATTAAATCTTTAGCTTCTCTCGATGCAAGAATACGATCACTAGTGGTAATAAACTTGTGCTTTCTTTCTGCAAATTCTACTGCTTTTTCTACAATACTCATAATACTACTGTTTTAAATAATTTTGTAATTCGGCTATTTTCTCAGGCGAATTAAATTGTCCACCATAGAAAGTTGTTACTGTAGCAGAAGACTCATCTTTAATTCCTCTAGAAGATACACATAAATGTTTAGCATCTATAATAACTGCAACGTCATCTGTTTTTAATGTTGCTTTTAGCTCTTCTGCTATTTGATTTGTTAAGCGTTCTTGTACCTGAGGACGTTTAGCATAATACTGTACAATACGATTTAATTTTGATAAGCCTATTACTTTTCCTGAAGAAATATAAGCCACATGAGCTTTGCCTATAATTGGTACAAAGTGATGCTCGCAGTTGGAGTAGAAGGTTATGTTTTTCTCCACCAACATTTGATTGTATTGGTATTTGTTGTCAAATAAAGCAATTTTTGGCTTATTTTTAGGGTTTAATCCAGAAAATATTTCATCAATATACATTTTTGCGACTCTTTTTGGTGTGCCTTTTAAAGAATCGTCTGTTAAATCTAATCCCATTACATCCATAATTTCTTCAAAAAGAATTGCTATGCGTTTCTTTTTTTCGTCATCGGATAATTTAAAAGCATCTGCTTTTAATGGTGTTTCCAAACCAGTGTAAAGATGGTCGTCTCCAACTTCATTATAATCAAAACTATTTAAATCGTGACCATTTGCGTTTACCAGTGTTTGTTTTGTGTTCATTTTTTCTTTTTTAATTGCTGTATTCTGTTGCTAACCAAAATCAAAGCAGGTTAATTAAATTAGCGTTTTGCTATTTTATTATGCGTTATTTGTTTTTGTCTGGAGCATTTAAATCTGCCTTCTTCAAAAACTCTTTTTTTTGCATGTTTTGTACTTCTTCCTTGCACTCTTGCTCTCCACATCTTAAAACTACTTAGTTTCATTTCGCGACGCATAAGCTCAATCACTTCTTGTTCTTTTAGTCCAAATTGAAACTTAATGGCATCAAAAGTGGTGCGATCTTCCCAAGCCATTTCAATTATTCTGTCTGTATCTTCTATTGAAAAAACTCTTGTCATTTATAAAGGCGAAAAATTAAATTGTTCATCATATTTTATTTTTTCATTTAATAACTTATTAAAAAATTGCTTATTTTCTTTAAACGTTTTACTATTTCTAAAATGAACAAATTTTCCGTTGGCATGGATGCTTGAACCATTAACTTTATAAATAACTAATTTGTAATAGGGAATAACCCAAGAAAAATTTTTTAAACCTTTTGTAATGTGAATTATTATGCCTTTTGGTCTTAATTCAATATTGCCATAATTAACATCATCTACTTTGTTCAAAATTGATGCCATATTTGGACTTACTTCGTCTATAATCATTCGTTTAGACCCAATACCTTTCATTTTAATAGATTGCAAAAAAGAAAACGGTAATCCAACCAAATCGTTAATTCGTTTTTTGTTCTCTTTATTGGAATGTGTGGTATTTAAAATCAATGAATTTTTATTTATTTATACTCAAATATACAAAATGTTTAATCTTATTTAATAATTGTTAAACAAAATTTAACATATTATTATTAATTGTTTTAAAAAGAAGATGTTAAGAGTGGTTTAACAATCGTTTTCGATTGTTTAAAGTATGTCGTTTTAAAATACGATAACTTTCTTTTTTTACAAGCGGATTATCTTTTAAATTCCATAACGTATTGCTTGCAAATTTTCGGGTTTCTTTCTCATTAACAATAGGAAACGGATAGTCTTTACCTAATTGAAAGCCAGTAATTTGTTGATCGAAATAGGTCATTTCGCTTGGATTATGTAGTAAAGGAGCTTGTAATTTAGCTAATTCCGGAATCCATTGTTTTATAAACCTGCCTTCTGGATCATGCTCCACACTATTTTTTAATGGGTTGTAAATACGTAGCATGTTAATTCCTGTTTCACCTGCTTGCATTTGGATTTGTGGATAGTGGATTCCTGGTTCAAAATCTAAAAATAAACTTGCCAAATGCTCGCTCATATCTTGCCAAGGTTGCCATAAGTTATGAGTAAAAAAGGAGACCACTAATGCTCGCATTCTAAAATTTAAATACCCAGTTTCTGTTAAACAACGCATACAAGCATCTACAAGCGGAAAGCAAGTTTGTCCTGCTTTCCAAGCGTTTTGAAACTCTAAATTCACAGGTTTATTTAAGTTGTGATAGCCTTTGTTAATAGATTTAAACTCCATTAGATGCTCCATTTCAAACTTTTGAATAAAGTGCGCTTGCCATCGTAATCGAGAGACAAACGCATTTAAATGGCTTTTGTGATTGGTATGTTTTAATACCTCTGAAGCATTATTTATTACCTGCTTAACAGATAGATTTCCCCAAGCAATGTAAGGTGATAATCTACTACAACCTGTTCTGGCTTCCAAAGGCTTAGATATATGAAATCTATAATTTTTATACCGCTTGTTATAAAATGAGTTTAGATATTTCATTCCAGTGGTTGTGCCTCCTTTTTGAAAATGTTTAGAGATTGTGGTTGATAATGTAACTGTTATGAATTCGGTTTCTAAACGCTCAACTTCCTCTAAGGTTAATAATTGATTTTGCTTTGGTTTAAATTGGTATTCTGCTTGCATCATAAACTCTTCCCAGTTTTCGTACCATTGGTTTCTATTGCTTATACCTCTTTGAACACCATTATTGCTGTTTTCTTTCCAAATAATGTGTTGTGTCTGGCAAAATTCCGCGAAAGCGAGATCTCTTTTAAAAGTCGTTAAAATACCAGTTTCTTGATGCGAATAGATTTGTGTAACATTAAACTGTTGCTGCAATTTTAGTATAACTGAAGCTATTTGAGAATTAACCACCAAAATTTTAGAGTGGTAAGCAAGCAACTCTTTGTTTAAATCTTCTAAAGATTGTTTTACAAAATCCCAATGCCTTTTACTGTAATGTTTGTCTTGTAATAAAAAATCTTCAAAAAGATAGAGTAGGAGTACACGTTGACCAGAATGTATAGCATTAGTTATTGCTTCGTTATCTCGTAAACGAAGATCGCGTTTTAGCCAAACTATACTTAAATTTTGTTTCAAAACCTTACTTTAAATGTTTTAGAAGTTATCTGGATTTTCTATGATGGTTTTTGCTCTTTCTTTAATTTTTTGTAATTGGTTATTATCCATTTTATTTAAAAGGCTGTACATCATTTTCATTCTAAAATTGTCTTGTAATTGTGCTCTTTTATCGTCTAAAAAATTCCAATATAAGCTGTTAAAAGGACAAGCGTTTTCTGTGATTTTCTCTTTGTTATTGTAGGTACAATCGCTACAATAATTGCTCATTTTATTAATGTAACTTCCGCTAGAGACATACGGTTTAGTTGCAATTTTTCCGCCATCTGCAAATTGGCTCATTCCTCTGGTATTAGGTAATTGAACCCACTCCACAGCATCGATATACACACCTAAATACCAAGCATCTACCTCGTCTGGATGTATTTGCGCTAATAAAGCAAAGTTACCTGTAACCATTAATCGTTGTATATGGTGTGCGTAACTGTTATCTAATGAGTTGGTTATAGCGTGTTTTAAACAATTCATCTTTGTTTTTGCAGTCCAATAAAATTCTGGTAGCGCGTTGTTGTTCTCTAAATGATTTAAAGTTTTGTATTCTGGCATTAAAGACCAATACATGCCTCGCATATATTCTCGCCAACCAATTATTTGTCTTATAAAACCTTCTACTTGACTTATGTTAATGTTTTCGCCATGTTTTCTCCAATAATTTAAAACAGTATCTACAACGTTTTTAGGCGAAATGAGTTTTATATTCATTGCAAAAGACAGTCTTGAATGAAATAAATAGTCTTGTTCTGTATGCATTGCATCCTGATAATCACCAAAATACACCAATAATTCTTCGCAAAAATATTTTAGTTGGTCTAGTGCTTGTATTCTGTTTATTGGGTAATTGAAGGTTTTGCTAGTAAAGTTGCCGATGGTTTTAATGTTTTGGTCTTTTAGCATTGCTACAATGTCTGACACCTCGTTTTTAAAATATTTATAAGCAGGTATGTCATGCTCGCCTTTCCATTTGTTTCTGTTGCTTTTGTCGTAATTCCATTTTCCGCCTTCAGGCTGACCTGCAACCATTAAAATATCATGTTTTTTACGCATATCTCTATAGAAGTTCTCCATGAGATATTTTTTTTTGCCTTTAAAAAACTGTTTTAAATCTTGTCGGTTTGTGTAAAAATGTTCTGTTGAAAAGCTTTCCGTTTCAATAGACAACGAGTTGCAAAAGTCTGTGAGTTGCTTATCTAGTCTATATTCGTCTGGTAATTGGTATTCAAATTTTTCAATGTGATGTTTTTTTATTATTAACTTTAAATTTTCTATTAAGCATTGTGTGTTTTTAGTATCGTTTAATTTGAAGTATTTTACATTAAAACCTTCATTTTTTAGATGCTGAGCAAAATCTCGCATAGCGGCAAAAAAGCCTATTACTTTTTGAATGTGATGCGCCACGTAATCGGTTTCTTGGCGCATTTCGAAAAAACAATAGATGTAATTATCTGGTTTGTTTTTAAACCAACTGTGTTTGCTGTTTAATTGGTCGCCTAGTATGAGTCTTAGTGTTTTCAAAGTGATATTAAGTTATTTTTTTAATTGATTTTGGTTCTAATATTAGCTGTTCTCGATACATTTTGTTCGTGCCTCACAAAACACTCGAACTGACGATGCTATTATATCGTATTGTTCACTCTATATAAAATACTCGAACTAAAGCGAGCTAAAAAAGTGTGTCTTGTAGCCACAGTCGTTGGTATTTGCCATTACTATCATAACGTTCTGCTTGTAGTTTAACGTTAAATTTTCGGTCTCGTGGATCGTTGCCAACACCAGAAACATACATCCAATTACCATAATTGCTATGCACATCGTAATCTATTAAAAGACTCTCAAAATAATTGGCACCAATGCGCCAATCCAATTTTAATTCTTTGGCAAAATAACTTGCGACGTTTTGGCGACCACGATTACTCATCCAACCTGTTTTTTTTAGCTCAATCATATTAGCATTTACAAAAGGCTCGTTAGTTTCGCCATTAATCCACTGTTGGATTTTAGTCTCATTACTAGACCAATCGTAGGTCTTTTTTAAAATACCTTCGCGTTTAAAAATTTGATTGTTGTGTTTTAAGGACACATACTTAAAATAGTCTCTCCATATTAATTCGAAAATTAACCAATAAGTGGATTGGTTTTTAAAGTGTTGGTTTTCAAAGCGTTTCACTTCCCAATAAATGTGTTTTGGTGATACACTGCCATTGGCTAACCAAGGCGAGAATTTTGAACTAAAATCTTTGCCAATTAACCCGTTTCTGGTTTTTTTATAAACTCCTAATTTTTTGGTTTTAAAAACATAGTCGTTTAGTCTTTTTAGCGCTTCAGTTTCTCCACCTTTAAATGGAAATGCAGTGTTTGGATGTTGCTCAAAAGCTTCAAAGCCTAACTCTTGTAGTGTTGGTATTTTGGTGTTATTTTCAATTGTATTTGGATGTGTTTTTGTTGGATGTATTTCGGCTAAAGGTCTTATTTCACTTTGTTTTTCACATTTTTTTCTAAACTCTGTGAATACATGTGGAATCTCATTTGTTTTAAACGGAATATCTTCTGGATGAAACAAAAACTGAGTGTAGCTTTCTAAAAAATTGATGTGTGGAGCGCAACTGTTTTTTACTTTTTTGAGTACAGAAACTTCTTCTTGAGTCCATTCTTTTTGAAGATAAATGTTTTCAATATTAAATTTTTCAGTTAAAAGAGGAATAGAATTTTCAGGTGTGTCTGTGTAAACAAATAACGGAATGTTAAGCGTTTTTAATTGTTGTTTAAGATTTTCAATCGTTTCAATTAAAAATTGAGCTCTAAAGCGCTCTGTTTTTTTAAATCCAAATTCAGAATTTTCAAATTGTCTTGGATCAAAACAGTATATAGCGATTACTTGTTCACTAGTTTCTATAGCTTTTACTAGTGAATTATTATCGTGAATTCTTAAGTCGTTTCTAAACCAAACTAGGCTATATTTGTTTTGTTTCTTCTGCATTTTTCGCTACAATATTTAACATTGTCCCAATTGTTTTTCCATTTTTTTCGCCAAGTAAAAGGGAGTTGGCAGGTTAAACAGACTTTAGTTGGGAAGTTAGTTTTTTTAACGGTTTTAGGCATTTGCTAATTTTTTAATCATGCCATTAAAAATAAAGCCATGAAAAGGTAAAACGCTATACCAATACAGTCTGCCAGCTAATCCACGTGGTCTAAAGGTTGCACGTTGATAGACTTTGCCTTTAGCGACTCTAAATTCTAACCAGGCTTCTCCTGGTAATTTCATTTCTGCAAAAAGGATTAAACGTTGTTGCTCTTTATCTGCTAAAAGCACTCTCCAAAAATCTAAAGCATCACCAGTTTTTATTGTGGTTTGATTGGTACGACCACGTCTTAATCCAATGCCACCAACAAGTTTATCCATAAACCCTCTAATTTTCCAAAGGAAAGTACCATAATACCAACCATTTTCTCCTCCAATTGACCATATTTTTTGCAACGTACGTTCCTCGTCTAAAACATTACGTTCTTTTATGTCTTTAAAACAGCCATGTTTGGGTACTTTTAAAAATTTTGTGGAGACTTGTTTTTTATTTCTGCTGTTTATAAAGGCATCTTTCCAGCTCGATAAAATGTTATTTCCTTCAATTTTAACAAACGCAAATGCAACCGCTTCTTTGTAGGACATTGGTTCTACTTCTAACAAACTGTTAATGTTACTTTTTTCTCCAATAATTTCTATTCCCATACTATTTACTAGAGAAGACGCTAGTTTATAGGAGGTTGATGTTACAAAATAAAGCCAATAACTAGAGAGTTTTGGAGTCATTACAGGTACTGTAATGATGTAACGTTTTAGTTTTCTACTTTCTGCAAATTGTAAAAGCATTTGCTTGTAGGTTAATATTTCTGGACCAAAAATATCGTGTGAGGTATTGTATAATTCTTCTTTTCCTAAGCCTTTGGTTAAAAAGGCTAACACATCTCTAACACCAATAGGTTGCGTTTTTGTATTTAACCATTTTGGTGCAATCATAACAGGTAGTTTTTCGACTAAATCGCGTATAATTTCAAAACTTGCGCTACCAGAACCTACAATAATTCCTGCTTTAAAAACGGTTAGTGCATAAGTATTTGATTGTAGTGTGTTTTCTACATTTTTTCTAGATAATAAATGTTTGGATAGTTTTGTGTCGTTAGTAATTCCGCTTAAGTAAATTACTTGCTTTACTGCTGTAGTTTCTAAATAGGTTTTAAAATTTTGAGCACAGTCTTCTTCCATTTGATGAAATTTATCAACAGAATTAGACATTGAATGAATTAAATAGTAAGCAACATCAATATCTTTTGGGATGTTTTTTAAGGTTTCGGGCTTTAAAAAATCGGCTTCAACAACATGTAGATTCTCTTCTTCGGAGTATTTTTTTTCGGTTCGCAATTTTCCACGAACAGCACAAATAATGGTGTGACCTTGTTCTAATAGTAACGGAATAATTCGCTTACCAATGTAGCCTGATGCTCCTGTTACTAATATTCTCATGTGGTGGTTTTTGTTATTATTGTTATGTGCTTCTCGATACATTTTATTCGTGCCTCATAAAATACTCGAAGTTAAGTAGCCTATTTAGTTAAGTTATAATTAATGTTTATTGTTTCGGTCTTTGATAAGCCAATCGTTTTTTAAATTTTGGTATAGCGTAGCCATCGAGTCCATTAATTGCTGCAATGTTTGCTTTAGCAAGGTTTATAAAACCGTCGTCTTCTAATAAATCGTCATTAAAGTAGAGACCTTTAATTTCACCAATTACTAGAATAGTATCGTTTGCTTTGATGAAATATTCTTCAACAAAACTCATTTCTACTTGTAACGGAGCATCTTTTACAAAAGGCGCAAAACAGTGTTTTTTATATTCTGAAACTAAAGTTGTTTTATCAAATTCTGAAATACTCTTATCATATTTTGCTGAAGTATGATGCGCTTCTTCAA
Source organism: Lacinutrix salivirga (assembly GCF_053604675.1). Taxonomy (NCBI): domain Bacteria; kingdom Pseudomonadati; phylum Bacteroidota; class Flavobacteriia; order Flavobacteriales; family Flavobacteriaceae; genus Lacinutrix; species Lacinutrix salivirga. The sequence goes on along the minus strand of NZ_JBSHNP010000103.1, from coordinate 82,798 downwards.
AATTATTTAAATGAATAGCATTTATAGTATAGACTCCAGTGTCTTTAATGTTGTCGTAGGTATTTCTGGTTACTGTGGTTGGTCTGCAAAAAAAGCCAAGTAGTGGAGGATTAGAGCCAATATGTGTAATGGAGCTGAATACTGCTACGTTTTCTTCATCATTTTTAGACTTAGTACCAATTAGATTTGCGCTTTTAAAACCAGAGCAACTATTTATTAAATTAATTTTATATAAATGTTCTAATTGCTCTATATCTTTTCTGCTAAAATACATCTGCTTACAGAGTTTTAAAATTATTTATTTTAATGTCTTTAGCTTTTAAATCAAACATTAAATTATACAATCCAAAAAACGTTCTGTTAACATAAATAAAGTGCTTTGAGCCTCTATTGCCATTCATTTTTCGTAATTCTGTGCTTTTACTAAATCGTTGTCCCATTTCTGAAATAGCGTTAAAAAAATCAGGATCTGAAAAATCGAAAGTTTCTGCATGAAACGGTTTTGTAAATAAACTTAGTAACTCGTGGAATAGCGTAGTGAAAAAGGTTAATTCTTCTTTTGAATCTTCTTTTAAAAGAATTTCAAGTTCATACATTTTTTCGGCAAAAAGCTCAGGATTATTTATTACTTCTGGTTTTGCTAATTCAAAATAAGGTGTATAAAATTCGTCAGGTACTTCTTTCATACAACCAAAATCTAACGCAATAAGTTCGCTGTTTTTTGATACTAAAAAATTCCCAGGATGTGGATCTGCATGTACTTTTTTAAGATTATGCATTTGAAACATATAAAAATCCCAAAGTGCTTGGCCTAATTTGTCTGCCTTGCTTTGGTCTGTATTGTATGCTGTAAATTCCGACAGATGTTCGCCTTCCATCCAATCCATTGTTATAATGCGTTCGGATGATAAGTCTTCGTAATAATTAGGGAATTTAAGGTTTGGAATGTGGCTACAAGCCTCTACAATAGCTTTACTTTGTTCTACTTCTAAAACATAGTTTGTTTCTTCAACAAGCTTGTTTTCAACTTCTTGAAAATACTTGTCTGAATCCTTTCCTTTTATATTAAACATTTTAATAGCAATGGGTTTTACCAAAGCCAAATCTGAAGCAATGCTATCTGCGACTCCAGGATATTGAATTTTCACAGCAAGTTTTTTCCCATCCTTTTCTGCTAAATGCACTTGTCCAATACTGGCAGCATTTACAGAATTTAGATTAAAGGAGTCATAAATCTGGCTTGGTAATTTCCCAAAATATTTTTTAAATGTTTTAGATACTAATGGAGCAGAAAGTGGTGGAACAGAAAACTGTGCCAACGAAAATTTTTCTACGTACGCTTGTGGTAAAATGCTTTTTTCCATACTTAGCATTTGAGCCACTTTTAACGCACTTCCTTTTAACTGCTTTAAACTATCGTAAATATCGTCGGCATTATTTTTATTTAAACGATCCTTAGCTTCAGCTTCAGTTTTTGTGATTTTATCTCCATAATATTTCAAATAATTAACACCTACTTTAGCTCCTGTGGAGACTAATTTAGTTGCTCTTGAAATTTTTGAAGTTGGTATTTTGTCTATTGTTTTCAATAGTTGTGGGTTTTATGTTTTGAGATTCTTCGTTATGCTTTTAATGACACTATTAGATTAATAGATTCTTTTCTTTGCTCTGAATGGCATTATTAGATTAATAGATTCTACGCTTTGCTCTTAATGACAATTATTAATTTATTAGATTCTTCGCTTTGCTCTGAATGACATTATTAGATTCTTCGCTTTACTCTGAATGACAATTATTAATTCATCTGGATTTTTTCTTTGAAGATAAATTTTCCAAAGTCGATTATGCTTTTTAAAGGTGCCACATTTAGCACATCGAAACTTGTATTTACTGATTTTTCTATAAAAATATCTGTTTTTTCAAACGAAGCAGAGGTATCGTCCATCCAAAATTTCATGGTTAATAATAATTGTAACCAAGCGGTTTCCTTTAAACCTTTATTCTGAATTTTTTCTAGTTGCTCTTGTTTAGCGTCTATAAGTTCTATACCTAATTCTTGGATATAAGTTGTAAAACTCGCTTTAAGCTCAGACAATGCAGCATAGTTTTTAAGACTATTTTTATGTTTGTGCAATGCATAGACAACATAACTTCTATTTGCAGTTAAGTTTTCAAAAAAAGTAAAATAAAAACTTAATAGCTTGTTACGAGGCTCAAAATGTGCATAGTCTTCACTAGCTTCTAAAGCGTTGTGTGTATTGTTAAAAAAAGCTTTAAAAATTCCTTTTTCTACTGCATCGAAAGAACCAAAATGTTCGTAAAATTTAGCTTCGTCAAAATTATTGTGTTTTGCAAAAGCGTAAACTGATTTTGGTTGCTCGTTATGTTCTAAAACATAACCCATGTAAAATGAGATGATGTTATTTGTGGTAATATTTTTCTTTTTTGCCATTGTTAATTTATTAATAGCATAAAGATACAAAATGTTTAATCATTTACACTAAAGATTAAACAAAAATTAACATGGGTTTGTGAAGGTTTTTAACTTTTAGGAGAAATCAGCATGATTTTTCATTACAACAGTTATCATCTTTTACTAATCTGCAAGAAGAAACTGCAGCTAAAGCACCTAAAATTGGAGCAGAAATATAAAGCCATAAATATTGAAAATTACCTGTAAATAGAGCAGGAGCAATAGATCGAATTGGATTCATGGATGCTTTAGTCATTGGACCAGCAAACATCGCTTCTAATAGAATAACACCTCCAACAGCGATGGCTGCTGTTGTGCCAATCTCTTTACTACCTGTAGAAACATTTATAATTACTAGCATTAAAAAGAAGGTGAGTAGAAACTCCAAAATTGCAGCTTTGTATGGTGGAAAACCTTCCGCTGGACTTGTTTCGCCTAAAAACTGGCTTTCAGGAAATAGAAACCATAATATGGCAATTGCAAGAATTGCGCCTATGGCTTGTGCTACTATATATTTTGGGACTTCACCTAAAGGAAATTTTTTTGCAAAGGTAAAGCCTAAGGTTACAGCAGGATTAAAATGTGCACCAGAAATATCGCCAAAAGCGTAAATCATTGCCATTACAATTAATCCCCAAACGGAAGCCACTCCAACGTGTGAAATGCTTCCGTTTGTGATTTCGTTTATAGTCATTGCACCACAACCACAGAAAATCATAGCGAAAGTGCCAATAGATTCAGCAATGTATTTTTTCATAAATTATGGAAATTTTTTAGCAACATCCAGAACCTGGAGTACAGGCATCACTTGATTGGATTTCTGATAATTGTAATTTTTGCTTAGCTTTTGGAATGCCACAACTTTCTAACGCAAGGCAATCTGTTGTTAAAGGAATCAATTGAAATGAATTATGCTTAAACCCTAAATTAAATTTTTGGATGGTTTGTTCGCCTTGATATTCTACTTCAATTTCTAAATTGTTAAGGTTAAAGAGGTCTTCGGCAGTTTCTATAATTTTTACTAATTTTTCTGGATGCAGTCTATGATCATAATCATTAGCATTCCATAATTGAAAATTTACTTTCTTTTCTTGTCTTAATGTGCCACCACAATCTATAAAATGTTTAGTGGTTTTACCAACTTCGGTAACATGAAAATGGTTAGGAACTAAACTACCATCTGGTAACGTAAAAGAGATCGTTTCTAATGTGTTTAAGTAATTTTTTATTTCTGAAAGTGTCATAATCTATAGTGTTATTATTATTAATAGTTTAACAACACGTGTTGTTAGTTATATCGTTGTTTAAAAAGGAATTTAAGGTTGTTTTCATTGCTGTCCAACGTTCTTTATTTATACAATAGCATACGCTTGTCCCTTCAATAGTACCTTTAATTAAGTTTAAATTTTTAAGTTCTTTTAAGTGCTGAGAGATGGTTGGTTGTGCCAAACCAATTTCATCTACTAAATCGCCACATACACAGGAGTTTATTTTAAATAAATGCTGAATGATGGCTACTCTTGCAGGATGCGCAAATGCTTTTGCTAACACTGCAATTTGGTTTTGTGTTTCTGTAAACTTTTCGGTTTTAATTAATCCCATTTTATTAATTTGTATATCGCAATATTACGATTAATATTTTAATTAGAAAATTTATTATCCATTTTTTTAAGCTTTTATTAACAAACAAGCTGTAAGTTATGCTTAATTTTATAGTCTATAATTAAAAATTAAAAAAAGCACAACCATGAAAAAATTAATTACATGCATTATGGTGTTAGCAGTAGCGTTTACTGTTAATGCTCAAATTGAAACACCACAACCAAGTCCTTTTTCTAAAGTAGAGCAAAAAGTTGGTTTAACAGATGTTACTATCGAATATTCGCGTCCTGGAGTAAAAGGAAGAACTATTTTTGGAGATTTAGAGCCTTATGGAGGTTTATGGAGAACAGGAGCTAACAAAAATACTATTGTTACTTTTAGTGACGATGTTGAGATTGCAGGACAACCTGTAAAAGCGGGATCTTACGCTATTTTTACAAGATTGACATCTGCAAAGCAATGGGATGTACATTTTTACACAGACACAAATAATAGTGGTACACCTAGAAATTGGGATGATAGTAAGGTTGCTGCAACAGCAACAGTTGAAGTGATGCCGATTCCTTTTAATGTAGAAACAATGACTATTGATATTAATAGCATAACTGATAATAGTGCTAAGCTTGAAATATTATGGGAGAAATCGTATGCAGCAATTCCATTTACAGTTCCTACAGATAAAAAAGTATCGTCTGCAATAGATAACGTTATGGCTGGTCCTTCTGCTGGAGATTATTATAATGCTGCAGTATATTATGTAACTGCTGGAAAAGATGCTAACAAAGCAAAGCAATGGATGGATAAAGCATTATCAATGATGGAAACACCACGTTTTTGGCATTTAAGACAAAAATCTTTAGTCTATGCAGCAGCAGGAGATAAAAAAGGAGCCATTGCAGCAGCAAAAGCATCGTTAGCAGATGCAGAGAAATCTAAAAATGCTAATTATGTTAAAATGAATAAGGCGTCTTTAAAAGAATGGGGAGCGTTATAGATTTACGATTGTAGATTTACGATTGTAGATTTACGATTTTAGATTTACTACTGTAGATTTTTGATTTACGATTTTTAAATAAAAACTCACAAGTTATGCTTGTGAGTTTTTTTTGTGTTATGCATTGATGTTAGATTTTAAATCAAATTAGAATTTTGTAAAATAAGATAAGCAAAACCACATAAAATACTAATTAATACCACTAAAACAGCTTTGTTGTTAGTAGAAATCTTTTTGAAATCTATTAGCAACGCAATTATGATGGCTAAGAAGCAACCCACAAAGTTTAACCATAGAAAGGGTAGATTGATAACGTCGTATAGATTTAAAAAGTATAATAATATAATTAGCGCTTGTGTAATTAATGCTGCGATAAAGACAGCATTTCCTTTGACGTGTTTAAAGAAGAAGGCTAAAAGGAAAATTCCCAAAACATTACCATAGAAAATAGAACCAATAATATTAACCAACTGAATTAAATTTTCGGCTAAGTTGGCGACACAAGCCACACAAATGGCTATAATTCCCCAAATTAGCGTAAACCATCTTGAGGTTTTTACCATTTCAGATTCGGATTTTTCGGGTACGTTTCTTTTGTATAAGTCTATAGTTGTTGTACTTGCTAACGCATTTAATTCGCTAGATGTGCTAGACATTGCGGCACTTAAAATTACTGCTAATAGCAACCCAATAAGTCCTTTTGGTAGATTATTTAAAATAAAATGAATAAACACATAATCTTTGTCGTTGCTTTCTACTTTTATATTTTGAGCTTCACCAGCTTTTTCAATTAACGCTTTTGCTTCATTTCTAATATCATCGTTTGCTGCATTGGCAGCAGCTATATATTTTGACGTGTTTGTTGCTTCAGAAGATGTAAAGGCTTCAATAATAACTTGTTTGTCTTTAAAAATTTTATGTTGTTCAGTCTCTAAAGCTTTAAATTCTTCAGCATATTCGGAGTTTAAAACGACTTCAGTTGCAGTTGGATTAAAATTTATTGGCGCTTCGTTAAATTGATAAAACACAAAAACCATAATACCAACAAGTAGGATAAAAAACTGCATTGGTACTTTTAGCAAACCATTAAATAGTAAACCTAGTTGCATTTCTTTTACAGACTTGCCAGACAAGTAACGTTGTACTTGACTTTGGTCTGTACCAAAATAGGAAAGCATTAAAAAAGTTCCACCAATAATTCCACTCCAAAAAGTATAACGGTTATTAAGATCGAAAGAAAAATCTAAAACTTCCATTTTGCCACTAGCTCCAGCAATATCTAGTGCTTTAGAGAATGTAATATTATCTGGTAATTGGTTTAATATTAGCACAAAAGCGATAACCATACCTGTAAAGATGACTACCATTTGGTGTTTTTGTGTCACATTTACTGCTTTTGTTCCACCAGACACAGTGTATATAATAACCAGTATTCCTATTATGATATTTAGTAATAATAAATTCCAGCCTAATACAGCAGATAGTATAATTGCAGGTGCAAAAATGGTTATTCCTGCTGCTAAACCACGTTGAATTAAAAATAGGATAGCAGTAAGTGTACGTGTTTTTAAATCGAAACGATTCTCTAAAAACTCATAAGCAGTATAGACTTTAAGTTTATGGTATAAAGGAATAAAAACCATACAAATTACAATCATTGCAATAGGTAATCCGAAGTAAAATTGCACAAAACCCATTCCTGAATGAAAGGCTTGTCCTGGAGTAGAAAGAAACGTAATGGCACTGGCTTGAGTTGCCATAACAGACAATCCAATAGTCCACCATTTAGACGTGTTTCCGCCTTTTAAAAAGTCTTGTACGTTTTTACTACCTCTGGTTTGATAAGTACCATAAATTACAATGGTTAATAGTGTGCCTATTAAAACAATCCAATCTAAAGTTTGCATAATTTAAAAGGCTTTTGTGATTAAGTAAAACACTACTATGTATAAGGCATTAGCAACAAGTACTGCTGTGTACAATGGTTGCCATTTGTATTTTGGTTGGTTCATGTTTATTGTTTTTAATGAGTTGTTTGGTCGAGCACAGTCGAGATTTATTAAAACCTCTTAATTGTATTTAAGCAGACAGAATAAACTAATTTTTTATATCACTTGCTGTTTTTAAATCATCTTTTCCAATACTCAGCATATTAGCAAAAAGTCTGTAAGCACCAGGAACACCAGCAGGAAACTCCCTAAAAAAACTTAATCCAGTATAAATGTAATAGCCTTTACCATGCTTGGCAACTAATAAGCTTCCTGTTTTTGGAGTTTCTCCTTTATCGTTCATGGATAGGATAGGAGTGAACTCTTTGGACCATTGGTTAGGAAAATACAATCCACGTTCTTGAGTCCAACCATCAAAATCCTTGTCTGTAATTTTGTTTGGGAAATTTAAAAGCTCGTGGTTTGGATTTAATAATGTCACTTCTGCAAACTCATCGGTTACTCTGTCTCTAGACAATTTTAAATCGTAAGGCGCAATCTGATCTACTTTTATTCTGTGGCTTGTATTATATTGTACAATCATGTTTCCACCATTTTCAACATAATCAAATAGTAGTTGTTGTTTAAAGTTTAAGGTTTCCACAGTATTATAGGCTCTAACACCAACTACAACAGCATCAAACCTGCTAAGTGTTTCTGCATTAATGTCTTCTGGTTTTATAGTAATGACGTTATAACCAATTTGTTGTAAACTTTCTGGCACAACATCGCCTGCACCTTCAATATAGCCAATGTTTTCACCTCGTTTTTGAATGTCTAAACGTACAATTTTACTCTCACTTGGTAGTAAAACGGTTTGATAGGGAATATGGTCGTAATCAATTTCAATGAGTTCTTTTGTATAGGTGTTATTGCCAATAGTAACCTTTGGTGAAATAAAACCTTCACTTTGATTTTTTGGAGGTATAACAGTAAATACTAAGGTTTGCTCTTGTCCTTTATTAACAATTGCTACTTTTTGGCGTTTAGGATACACGCTCCAATCTTTTGGATGTGTTAATTCGATAAACCCTTCAACAGCCTCTTTACCAGCTTTAACAATTACAGGAATTTCCTTTTGTTGGTCGTTTTCAAAAATGATTACTTTTTCTGTGATTTTTGCAGATACTTCTGGTATAATTTCAAAAGGTTTATAGACTTCTCCTTTTACAGGATCGTTGGTTTTGTAAACTATGGGTTTTGTGTATGAAATTGGAGTGCCTTCAATATTTAAATTAAAACGAACAGTTGTTGTTTTTAACGTTTCCGGTAAACCAATCCATTGAGGATTTTCTACATTATACATGCCTAAACTCCCTTTTTTTGTTAACCAATATGGAGCAGAATAGTTGCTTTCTGTAGAAATATAGTAGCTTAAATCAAATGCTTCTGCTTTATTATTTTTTAATTGAATATTCTTTGAATTGGTTTTTCCGTCATCAGATTTAACAATACTTACTAGACTAATTGTTGAATTGCTTCTGTTTATAGCTTCAATTGAAAGTTTTACACTTTCATTTAATGACACGTAATTTGTTTCAGCTACAGCTTCTAAATACAAGCCACTACAGGCTAAAATGATGTTTTTAATCTCTTCAGTTTTAATCGTTTTCCAATGCGAAACTTCTAAATTTTGAATTAGTTTATACGCTTTCACCAATTCTGGAACTGAAGCTGAAGGATTTTTAAAATCATAATTGTCTTCAACTTTATATAAGATATCACCAATTGCTTTTCCGCCTTTTATGCGGTTCCAAGAGGTATCGATACCATCAAAAACGTTGGTTTTATTTGTTGGCATATCGCCTTTAATTAACTCTATATATTCGGTTTGCGAACCACGAGTTCCTGTGTTACCAAAGCCTTGAGATTTATGCTGACTTCTACTTAGAGCAGCAATTTCTGTATTACTTAATCCGCTAGAGGGATAATAGACACCAATATCTATACCTAAAAGATTGCTTTTATCTGCTGCTTCAAACTTTTCTCTACTGCCATAAAACCACCACGAGGTATTAAAAAACGCGCGTTTTGGTTGCCAAGTTCCATATTGTTTTGCTAAATTTGGATATGCTTTTGGATTGTTTGCCAAATCAAAAGCTTCTAAACTTAACATGGCAGAACTGGTATGATGTCCATGTGTTCTTCCTGGACTTCTGTGGTCAAAACGATTAACAATAATGTCTGGTTTAAATTGCCTGATGGCTAAAACCACATCGCTTAATACTTCCTCTTTGTTCCAAATGGACAAAGTTTCGTCTGGATGTTTTGAATATCCAAAGTCGTTTGCTCTTGTAAAGCGCTGTTCGCCACCATCGATACGACGAGCTGTTAATAATTCTTGTGTTCTAATTACGCCTAAAAGCTCTCTAATTTCTGGTCCTATAAGGTTTTGTCCTCCATCTCCACGTGTTAATGATAAATAGGCTGTACGTGCTTTTACGTGATTTGCCATATATGAAATTAAACGTGTGTTCTCATCGTCTGGATGAGCAGCTACATATAAAACTGAACCTAAAAAATTAAGTTTTTTAATAGATTCGTATATCTCTGAAGCATTTGGTTTTTCTGGTTGTTGCGCAAGTAAAGTACTTGTAGAAAAGCCAATAAATAGAAGTAGAGTTGCTAGTATTTTTTGCATGGAGTGTTTGTGCTAATTGAATGTGTTTCAAATATAAACAATCACACAATTAATATAAGGATTTTAGATTTCTTTAACTGTTTTGTTAATGATGTGTGATGAGTGAAAACTAGAAATAAACGATTAATCTAACTAAGGAAATCTATTTGCTTAGAAATGTAAAAGATTTTGCGGTTGTTGTTTACAACCATTTTTTCTTTTTAAAATAATATAGCATACCTATAAAAACAACAATCATAACAATCCAGACAGTTTGGTAGCCATATTTATAGTGTAGTTCTGGCATGTGGTCAAAATTCATCCCATAAATTCCAGCAATAAAGGTTAAGGGAATAAATATTGTTGCAATAATGGTGAGTACCTTCATCACTTCATTCATGCGATTACTTATTGTGGACATGTACATATCCATAAGTCCCCAAATCATTTCGCGATAAATATCTATAGTGTCTGATACTTGGATAACGTGGTCGTAAACATCTCCATAATAATGCAAAATTTTAGGGTCTATGAGTTTGCTTTCGCTTTTATCAATGCGATTAATAATTTCGCGAAGCGGAAAAATAGCACGTCTAATTTTAAGTATTTCGCGTTTTAATCGTTGGATTTGAGTACTAATTTCGTTTTGAGTTAAGCCTTCGAAAACATCATCTTCTAAGTCTTCAATTTTATTACCCATAATTTCTATAATGGCATAATAATGATCTACAACAGAATCTATTAAGGTATATAAAAGATAGTCTGAACCTAAGTTACGCACTCGACCTTTTCCTTGGCGAATACGCTCTCTTAGAGTATCGAAAACATCACCTTCGGCTTCTTGGAAAGAGAGTACGTAATTGCTGCCTAAAATAAAACTTACTTGTTCGGAAACTATGACTTCATTATCATCATAATACATCATTTTTAACACTACAAATAGGTAATCTTCATGCTCATCGATTTTTGGTCGTTGTCCAGTGTTTACAATATCTTCTAGCACTAAAGGATGCAAATTGTAATGGTTACCAACTTTTTCTATTTCATCAATATTGTTTAAGCCATTAATGTTTATCCAAGTTATTGAGTCTGAGATTTTATAATCAAAAGCTTCCTCTACAGTTTTTAGCTCTTTTTCTTCAAAAAAATCTGGTCCATAATCAAAAGACTCAATAAATAGTTTATTGTTTTCTTTGGTACCAGTATATACCAAAGCACCAGGTATTTGACCTAATTGTTTTTTATATTTTTTAGGACGCTGTTTGCGTATTGGTTTTGATTTTTTTGAAGCCATATAAGATAAAATTAGTCAAAATCTCCGTAATCTTCATCAAGTATAGCATCTTTTTGAATGAGAGTGACTGCTTTTTGTAAGATTAAATTATTTGGATAGGTTACTAAGTTGCCATTGCTTAATCTTAAATGTAATTGAAACGCTCTAATGTCTTCAATAACTGCTTCTATAGGAAAGTCTTTATCATGAATTTCAATCTTATCACCTACTTTATAAGGGAAAGAGAAAAACATTATTATACCAGAAGTTATATTACTTAATATGGACCAAATGGCAAATAAAGCAATACCAATTATTGCAAATACTGACGAAAATATAATGGTTAGTTCTCTAAATTCGGCACCAAAAATAAAAGCTTCAACTAATAAAAAGAGTAAAAAGATAGTGACTGTTGCGTATCTAGAAATAAGGCTAATACGTGCATCATTTACACCACTATTTCTTCCTATTTTTCGTATGGTAACTTTAACAAGCGTTCTAATAATTAAAAAAAACACTAAAACGATTGCAGAGTTAATGAATTCTGATTGGTATGTATTAAAAAATTCCATAGTTAAATTTTATACAAATATAATGGAGTGTAGTGTTATGTTTTAGTTTAAACGATGTTTAATTTTTAAGGTCTTCAACAATAGTATTTAGCGTTTTGTAAAGTAAATGTGTTGGTAAACCCATAACGTTAAAATAAGAGCCTTCTATATGTGTTACGCCAATTTGACCAATCCAATCTTGTATGCCATAGGCACCTGCTTTATCTAAAGGTAAATAGGTGTGAATATAGTGCCAGATTTCCTCAGTTGTTAAGGCTTTAAAAGTTACTTTTGTTGTGTTATTTACTGTTTTTTGAAAGGCTTTATATTTAAAATTCACAGAGGTTATTACCTCGTGTGTGCTATCGCTTAAAGAAGATATCATTGAAAATGCTTCGTCTTTATTTGCAGGTTTGCCAATTGCTGCGCCATTATGCCAAACAATAGTGTCGCTTGTAATTAAAATTTCGTTAGCTTTTAGTTTGCTTTCAAAAGCTTTCGCTTTTAATTGCGCCAAATAGTCTGTTATTTCAAAATGCTGTAAATGTATTGGATAGTCTTCTTTTACAGATTTTAAACGCACTTCAAAATCTATGTTTAAGTCTCTAAAAAATTGCTGACGTCTAGGCGAACCAGAAGCTAAAATAATTTGATAGTCTTTAAGAATTTCTTTCAACATAAAACAGAATTTGTATTTAAGATTAGAGAATAAATAGATACAATAGCATAGATAGCATACCTAATATCATCACTAATTTAAGGATTAAACTAATATGGTGAAATTGTTTTTTGGTTTCTGCCTGAAATAATTTTATCGCACAATAAATAAGTGGAGTGATAATGGCTATTAAAAAATATACAATTGCAATGGTATGAATATAAAGGTAATTTCCGACATACATTATAATGCCAATTAGCGTTACAACAGTTAACCCAAAAGCTATTTTTGCAGTTCGGTTAATACCTAAAACAATTGGTAATGTTTTCATGTTTTGCTTATAATCGCCATCAATATCTTCGGCATCTTTTACAATTTCTCGAATTAAATTTATTGCAAAAGCAAATAGTGCATAATCCAATAGTATTTTAAACATTGTAGTTTGAATACTTTGGTTTTGCGCTGTAATTACAGGAAGTAGATCAAAAATCCCTACAATTATTAAGCTGAAGGCAACCAAAGCAGAAACTACAATATTACCAATTAAAGTCATTTGTTTTAAATAGGAAGCATAAATATAGAGCAATGCCGAAACGATTATAAATAGTGGGAAAAATGAAGATTTACCAATAGAATTAGAGAGGTACATTCCAATACAAACACCAATTACATTAAAAACAATAAACAATGTGTTTGCTGTTTTTTCTGAAACTTTTTTGCCAATAAGCACTTTGTTAGGTTTGTTAACTGTGTCTGTTTCTACATCGTAAATATCGTTAATAATATAACCAGCAGCAGCCAGAAATAGTGTTGCTAAGACTAACAAAGAAAACCCAATAGTACTTAATGTAATACTTATATTAAATGATGCAAAAAGCGCGTATTTAATAAGTATTTGTACTAAGGCAATAATGAGTAGATTTTTCCAACGAATGAGTGTTAAAATGCTTTGCATGTTTGTGTGTAATTAACTGTTAAGTATTTTAGGCATTAGGCATTAGGCATTAGGCATTAGGCATTAGGCATTAGACATTAGGCATTAGGTATTAGGCATTAATTAATGTGCTTCAGCATCAAAATCGGCATTCCATTTATTTTGAACTTTTAATACTTGCTCAATAACATCACGCACACAACCTTCGCCACCCAATTTATGCGAAATGTATTTAGAGACTGCTTTCACTTCGTTTACAGCATCTTGCGGACAGCATGGTAAGCCAACCACTTCCATTACAGGAATGTCTGGCATATCGTCTCCCATATATAACACATTTTCTTTTTTAATAGTATTAGCCTTTAAATAGCTAGTTAAAGGATTAAGTTTTTGGTGAGCACCTAAAAAAACGTTTGTAACACCTAAATGGTTTAAACGCTTCTTTACACCTTCATTTGTACCACCAGAAATAATACAAATATTGTAACCTTGCTTTAAAGCTAGCTTCATCGCATAACCATCTTTTACATTCATGTGTCTTAGCATTTCACCAGAGGTTGTAATGGTGAGCATTCCGTTAGTTAAAACACCATCCACATCAAAAATAAATGTGCTAATGTTATGTAAATACTCTTTATAACTTTTTTCTTCCATTTAATTATTCTTTTTTAGACTCTTTAGTATAGCGTTTATTAATGCCATGCGTTTTTTGTATGGATTGCGTTAATAACTTATAAACGTCTTTATGATGCTCGTTATTAAGTAGTTTTAGATGTTTTTTTATTGTTTTTTTATCGTTTCTAATAGCTGGACCAGTTTGTGCCATAAAAGGTGACATGGTTTCAATTTTATGAGCAGTTTCTTTAATTAAAGGTTTTAAAATATCAAATTCTGCACCTTCAGATTCTGTAATCTCATGAGCAATCCTATATAACTGATTTGTAAAATTGTTTACCACAACAGCAGCTAAATGTAAAACGCTACGTTGGTCGCTATTTACTTTGTGTGGTTTAGATCCTATTGCTTTTGCTATTTTTTTTAATAGAGGCAAATCCTCTTTTTTTAGTGCTTCTACACATAATGGAATGGTTTTAAAATCAACTTCAGCAGTTTTAGAGAAGGTTTGTAAAGGATAAAACACACCACGTTTATGTTTTTTGTCAATAGCATACATGCTAGTACTACCAGAGGTATGAACAACCAATCGGTTCTCAAAAGGGAGTTGATTAGAGAGTGCTTCAATGGCATCGTCACTAACTGCTAAAATATAAATATCTGCAGGCTTTAATTCGGCTAAATTATCAGTGATTTCAACTTCATTTTTATAGCTTTCAATAGTTTTTAAATGTCTATTGTACCATTGTAAAACACTGACTTCTTCAGAGCTTATAAAAGCTTTATATAAATGTGTGGCAACATTTCCTGCGCCAAGTAAAACTATACTAATCATGTGGTAAAAATAAGGAAGTTGTTAGTGATAAAAAAGCCTAAAGTGGTATCTTTGTTTTGTATGGAAAAGAAAGCAATTGAAACCAGAGCAGATGTTAATTTATTAGTGACTACTTTTTATAAAAAAGTAAGACAAGACGAGTTGTTAGGTCCAATATTTAATGCCTCAATTTCCGATTGGGAGCACCATTTAGAGCATTTAACCACATTTTGGGAAACCAGTTTGTTTATGACTAGAAAACTAGAGCATAAATATAAAGGAAACCCTTTAGAAGCGCATGTAAAAGTAGATCTAGCCTTTAATCATAGTTTAAACGAAATGCATTTTGGTGTATGGCTTAATTTATGGTTTGAGACAATAGACGCTTTATTTATTGGTGAAGTTGCTGATAATGCCAAGCGAAGAGCTCGTAAAATGGGAACTTTTATACATATTAAGCTATTTGAAGCCAGAGCGAATAAGCATTAAAATTTGGTATAAATTTAACAGTTTTTTGCATATTAAACAGCAGAAGGAAACAAACAAAAAGTAGTATCTTTGCAAACAAATTTAGCCTTTTAGACTATGCAAAATATACTTGCTAAAATTCTTTTCTCAACACGACTTACAGCTGTTTTATTTCTTGTTTTTGCCGCAGCCATGATTACAGGTACTTTTTTAGACGCAGGACAAGAAACCTCACCAACTCCTTTTACAAATCATTATATCTATAAAGCCTGGTGGTTTGAGGCTATTATGATTTTTTTTATAATTAATTTTATAGGAAATATTTTTAGATATCGACTATTACGAAAAGAAAAATGGGCTACGCTTATACTGCATTTAGCTTTTATTTTAATTCTTATTGGAGCAGGTATTACACGCCATACTGGTTTTGAAGGTATGATGAGTATTCGTGAAGGTGAAACCGAAAACACTTTTTTATCTACTGAAACCTATATCACAGCATACATTGATGGAGATTACGAAATCGATGGTGTTCAACAACGTTTAGTAAGAGAATGGGAAGTCGATTTTTCTGAGCGTTTAAGCAATAAGTTTGAAAAAACGGCCTATTATAATGGTCAGCCTATTACTATTAAAGTAGATAAATTTATAACAGGAGCAGAAGAAGATGTTATACCAGGAGATACTGGAGACGAATATCTTAAAATTGTTGAAGCTGGAGGCGGAATGCCACACAACCATTTACTTAAAATGGGAACAGTGCAAAACATTCATAATATACTTTTTGCATTAAATAAACCTACAGAAGGAGCCATTAACATTACTCATAATGATGGGAATTTAACTATAGAATCTCCGTACGAAGGAGAATATATGCAAATGGCTACAGGAAACACAGGACAACTTATTAAAGATAGTTTACAGCCGTTAATGTTACGCTCTCGTTACGTAATTGGTAATATGCAAATGGTATTTCCAAAGCCTGTAATTAAAGGAGAGATAGGCGTTGTAAAAAAATCTCAAATGCTTAAAAATGATAAAGATGGTGTTATTTTAAGCGTTACAAGAAATGAAGAAACTAAGCAAGTAGGATTAATTGGAGGTAAAGGTACAAGCCAACCTTTTGAGCAAATTAAAGTAGGAGGACACGATGTAATGCTTAAATATGGCTCTAAAGTTTTAGACTTACCTTTTGATGTTAAATTAAACGATTTTATTGCAGAACGTTATCCTGGAACAGAAAACAGCTACTCGTCCTACGAAAGTAAAGTCACTGTTTTAGATAAAGAAGAAGGGGATTTCGATTTTCATATTTACATGAATAATATTCTTAAACACAGAGGCTATCGTTTTTTTCAAGCTAGTTTTGATCCAGATGAAAAAGGAACAATTCTCTCTGTAAACCACGATGAATGGGGAACTTGGACAACTTATGCTGGTTATTCGTTATTGTATTTTGGATTATTGGCAATTCTATTTAGCAAACATACACGTTTTAACGATTTACGAAACAGATTAGAAAAAGTGAAGAGTAAAAAATCCAAACTTCTTTCAGTTTTATTTCTAGCATTTACTTTACAAGCTGCTGCACAAACCGAACATTTTGATGGAGATGGACACGACCACCAAGTTCATAAAGCGCCTAGTAAAACCCAAATAGATTCTATTTTAAAAGCAAATGTAGCACCAAAAGCACATGCTAATAAGTTTGGTCGTATGGTAATACAGGATGTTGGAGGACGTATGATGCCTATTAATACCTATGCTTCGGAAATGTTACGTAAGCTAACCAAAAAAGACACCTACGAAGATTTATCTGCAGACCAAGTATTTTTAAGTATCCATGAAAGTCCTTTATTATGGTATAACGTTCCAGTTATTTATATCAAACCAAGAAAAGGAGATTCCATTAGGCGAATAATTGGTTTAGATAAAACTGAAGAATTTGCGACGCTTGCAGATTTCTTCACAAATAACGGAATTTATAAATTAGGACCTTATTTAAACGAAGCCTATAAAACGCAAGTGCCAAATGCGATTCAAAAGGAAATGAAAGAGGCAGACCAACGTGTTAATTTACTCTATAATACTGTTGAAGGTCGTTCGCTTAAAATTTTCCCTGTTCCAGAGGATGAAAATAACAAATGGATTTCTTCATTAGAATATAGAGAAGAAGGTTTTAAAGATAAAATTAAAGATTCTCTTTACGGAAACTTTATAAATACAGGTTTTAGCTATTATTTATATATGCTAAACGAAGCCAAAAAATCTGGAGATTACACTGCAGCAGACAAATTATTAGGTGATTTTAAGAAAACACAACAAAAGTTTGGTGAAGAAGTAATGCTAAGTGATGAGAAAGTAAATGCCGAAGTATTGTATAATAAATACGATATTTTTAGAGAGTTGTTTATGTGGTGTATGCTTGCTGGTTTAGTGTTATTTGCATTAATAATTGTACAGATTTTTTATGATAATAGCAAACTATTAAATCTCGTTATTACTATCCTGAAAGTGATAATAATGCTCCTTTTTCTAGCACATACAGGAGGTTTAATCTGGCGTTGGTACATTTCAGGACATGCACCATGGAGTGATGGTTATGAGTCTATGATTTACGTGGCTTGGGCAACATTATTTTTTGGCCTTGCGCTGTCTAACGATAATTGGAAAATGACTACTAAGTTGTTTCAATATCATAAAAACAACATCATAATAGCTATCGTTACCTTTTGGTTGTATCCATTGGCAGCACTTTACGATTTTTTCTTTGGTAAAAAATCTTCAGAATTAACCATTGCAGCTACTGTTTTTGTGGCTTCAATGTTATTAATGATTGCGCATTGGAGTTGGATGGATCCTGCAATTGCTAACCTTCAGCCAGTTTTAAATAGTTATTGGTTAAAAATTCATGTTTCGGTAATTGTTGCTAGTTATGGACCTTTTACACTTGGATTTATTCTTGGAGTAGTGAGTTTAATACTTATGATTTTAACCAACGAAAAGAATAAAACTAAAATGCAATTGCATATTAAAGAGCTTACTATTATTAACGAAATGGCATTAACAGTAGGTTTAATATTATTAACTATTGGAAACTTTTTAGGAGGACAATGGGCTAACGAAAGTTGGGGAAGATATTGGGGCTGGGATCCAAAAGAAACTTGGGCACTTATTAGTATTATGATTTATGCTTTTGTTATTCATATGCGCTTAGTACCTGGTTTAAGAGGTCGCTGGACATTTAACTTATGGGCTGTAATTTCAATTGCTTTTATAATATTTACTTATTTTGGTGTAAACTTTTACTTATCTGGTTTACACTCCTACCAATCTGGTCAAGACATAAGTTTAATGTATATTGGAGTGGCAGTTGTACTAGTAGCTATTTTAGGGTTTTTCTCTAGAAGAAAGTACATGAAATATTACAAGAAGTAAGTTTTGTTTTAAGCATAAAATTTAAATATTATGAAGTTTTTAAAAGAGTTTAAGGAGTTTGCCGTAAAAGGTAATATGATGGATATGGCAATAGGTATCATCATTGGAGCTTCCTTTAATAAAGTTATCGATGTGTTGGTAAAAAAAATATTTATGCCACCATTATCTTTATTAACAGACAAAATTAACTTTCAGGATAAAAAATACATTTTAAGAGAAGCAGTTACAACTGCAGATGGCACAATAACAACACAAGAAGTTGCCTTAGGATATGGTGCACTTTTAGAAACCACAATAGACTTCTTAATAGTTGGTTTAACCGTTTTTATAGTTGTAAAAGCAATGAATCGTTTAAGAGACAAATCTCACGACCCTAAAAATGCTGTTGTTAAAACTCCAAAAGATATCGAATTATTATCTAACTTAACAGAGTTAATGGAGGAGCAAAACGCATTATTAAAACAACAAACAAATAGTTAAAATGCCAAAGCCAAAAGGTCAAAAAAACACCAAAAACAAAGCGAAGCATACTAAATTATTAAATCGCAAAAAAAATAAGGAGAAGGCAGAGAAAGAGTTGCGGAAAGAGCGTTTAAAAGCTATAATAAGCCAAAAAAATGCAACAGAACAAAAAAGTAGGACTTAGTTTATCTGGAGGAGGTTATAGAGCAACAGTCTATCATTTAGGGACTTTAAGAGCATTAAAGAAATTAAATATATTAGATAAAGTTGATGTGATTTCTACAAATTCTGGAGGCTCCATTACAGGAGCAACTTACGGATTGTATGAAAATGATTTTGAAGCTTTTGAACATGTTATCCTTAAAGGTGTTAAATCTAGTGTTATAAAAGGAGTGCTTACCTCTTGGCGATTTTTGGTTGCATTTATATCTACACTAATTTGGTTAATAGCAATAGTTTATTTTTTATTTACACCATTTCAATGGTTAAGTGTTTTATTGCTATTAGGATTTATAATAATATTTAGCTTATTTCAATTTCGGTTATTTCCAATAAGTAAGTTAAACGAACGTTTATACAATCGGTTTTTTTTTAATGAAAAAAAGTTATCTGATTTAACGTCCAAAAAACTTTTTGCAATTAACGCTACAAATTTAGAAACAGGACGCTTATTCACGTTTTCTAAAGAGCGAATGGGAGACTCTACTTATGAGTATCCAGAAGAAGGTAATAAAGTAGAGTTTAATCCTGAAGATTTTCCAATTGCCAGAGCAGTAGCAGCTTCAACCTGTGTGCCTTTTGTATTTACACCAATAAAAATTGGTAAAGAATTTTATAAAAACGCAAGTGACATTTCTGTAGCAAAACCAAGATTAATTGATGGTGGAATTTACGATAATCAGGCAGCTCATAAATTAACACAAAACTTCACTTCGTATTCTTGCGACTATATTATTATTAGTGATGCAGGAAATGCCATTCCATTTAAAAACACCTATTTAAATACATTAACTTTATTAATACGAACAAGTAATATTTTTATGAATCGTATTAAAAACATGCAAATGATAGATTATTTGTACAAAGGCAATAATCCACGCTGTATAGCTTATCAGTCTTTAGGTTGGGATTTAGAAGATTCTATTCCAAAATTTATACAAGCAATAAAAGACAAAACGATAAACCAAGATGTTTTAGAAGCGCATAAGATAACTCAAAAAATGATTGATGATAAGCATTGGGAATCTATTAAAGAACGTTTAAAAACTAACAGTAAATATCACAGTATTGTTGAAAAAGCAAATTCTAAGGCAGACCAAGCAATCGCCAGAAGCGTTAAAACCAATTTAGTGCCTTTAAAAGATAAACAAATAGAAGCATTAATAAACCATGCTGCTTTGTTAACAGAGCTTCAAGTAAGACTATATTGTCCAATGCTTTTAAACTAAGTTAGCGTTAGAATTTGTAATTTAGTAACTTAATAAAAGCTAAAATTATGAATTCTAAAAAACTGGGTTTAAATACTGTATGTGCTCATGTAGGTGAGATAAAAGACGAGCAATTTAAAGGAGCTGTGTCTCCTATTTATTTATCATCTTCTTACGAGTTTATGGATGTTGATGTAAAACGCTATCCTCGTTATTTTAATACACCAAATCAAGAGTATTTATCAAAAAAAATAGCGGCTTTAGAGCATACAGAAACGGCAATGATTTTTGGATCTGGTATGGCAGCAATAAGTCACTTATTTCTAGCTTTTTTAAAAACTGGAGACCATATTGTGGTTCAAAATACACTTTATGGCGGAACTACTAATTTTATTCGCGAAGAATTTCCTAAACTAGGTATAGAATTTACGTTCACAAACGGTTATCATGTTGATGCTTTTAGAGAAGCAATACAACCTAACACAAGGCTCATTCATATCGAAACACCATCCAATCCTTTATTAACCATAACAGATATTGAAGCTGTTGCCAATTTAGGAAAGGAAAAAGGGATAGTTACTAGTATCGATAATACATTTGCAAGTCCTGTAAACCAGAATCCAACACAATTTGGTATAGATATAGTTATGCATTCTGCAACTAAATATTTTGGTGGACATAGTGATATTTGTGCAGGTGCTCTAGCAGGTTCAAAAAAACATATAGAGCGTATTTGGAATGTCTCTAAAAATTTAGGAGGCAGCCTAAGTGATTTTACAGTTTGGATGTTAGAACGCAGTATGAAAACTATGGCTTTACGAGTAAAAAGGCAAACCAAAAACGCATTAAAAATGGCAAAATGGTTAAGTAAACAAAAGGCTATAAAAAAGGTATATTATCCAGGACTTAAAAGCCATCCAGAACATAAATTAGCAAAACAACAAATGAGTGGATTTGGAGCTATGCTATCGTTTGAATTGGCAGAAGGTTTGGATAGTGAAACCTTTCAAAAACAATTAAAACTAATAAAAGCATCTATGAGTTTGGCAGGTATAGAAAGTACAATGTTATCGCCAACTCAAACCTCACATTCCTTACTAACGCCAAAACAGCGAGAAGAACTTGGAATTAGCGATGGATTAATTCGGTTTTCTGTAGGAATCGAATCTGTAAAAGATTTAAAAGCAGATATCGAACAAGCTTTAAAACACTAAAAGTGAATACAAAAAACAAACACAAATCGGGTTACGATTTAGAAATACTAGCTGAAAACTATAAACCATTAAAAGAGTTTGTTTTTATAAATTCGTTTAATAAACAAACTATAGATTTTACAAATCCCAAAGCAGTTAAATCACTAAATACAGGATTACTAAAAACACATTACAATATAGAGTATTGGGAGTTTCCGGAGTCTAATTTATGTCCTGCAGTTCCTGGTCGTGTGGACTATATTCATTATTTAGCCGACTTGTTAAAAGCGTCTAATTTAGAACACGAAGCCCAACTATTAGATATTGGCACAGGAGCAACTTGCATTTATCCACTTTTAGGTACTGCAGAATATAATTGGAGTTTTATTGCTACAGATATTGATAAAAAATCTATAAGTACTGCTGAAAAAATAATAGTTAAAAATAAGCTTACCAATAAAATAGAACTCCGATTACAAAACAATAAAGAGCAAATTTTAAAAGGAATTATTAAAACTGAAGAACAAGTAACGGCAAGCCTTTGTAATCCACCATTTTATAAAAGTGAAGCCGAAGCAATAGAGGCTACGGAAAGAAAATGGAACAATTTAGGAATAGATAATTTAGAACAAAAACGAAACTTTAGTGGTACAGCAAACGAGCTTTGGTTTACAGGTGGAGAAAAAGCGTTTTTGCATAATTACCTTTACGAAAGTTCGTTGTTTAAAACCAATTGCTTTTGGTATAGTAGTTTAGTATCGCAAAAGAGTTTGATAAAAAGCATGGAAAAATCACTAAAAAAGTTGGGAGCGACAACGGTAAAAGTCATTCCAATGCAGCAAGGACAAAAAACGAGTAGGATAGTAGCTTGGACTTTTTTAAGCTTAGATCAACAAAAAAAATGGAAGAGGATTTAAAAATGCAGTAATAATTGTAATTTGCATTTTAATAAAACATTTAGTTTTAATTATATAAAACAGAATTTTAATGAAATTAGATATACTAGCTTTTGGAGCGCATCCTGATGATGTAGAACTGGGTTGTGGTGCGACAATTGCAAAAGAAATAGCAAACGGAAAAACTGTAGGTTTAATAGATCTTACAAGAGGTGAATTAGGCACCAGAGGTACAGCAGCAACCAGAAAGCAAGAAGCAGCAGATGCAGCTAAAATACTTGGAGTCGCTGTTAGAGAAAATTTAGGTTTTGCAGATGGTTTTTTTACAAACGATAGACAACACCAATTAAAAATAATTAGCATATTACGAAAGTATAAACCAGATATAGTACTTTGTAATGCTATTGACGACAGACATATAGACCATGCAAAAGGAAGTCAATTAGTTAGTGATGCTTGCTTTTTAAGTGGTTTACTAAAAATTGAAACCAGTTTAGATGGTGAACCACAAGAAAAATGGCGACCAAAGCAAGTATATCACTATATACAATGGAAAAACATTGAGCCAGATTTTGTAGTGGATGTTACAGGATTTATGGAACAAAAAGCAAAAGCGGTTTTAGCCTATAAAACTCAGTTTTATAATCCAGATAGTAAAGCACCAGAAACTCCTATTTCTAGTAAAAATTTTACAGATAGTGTGGATTATAGAGCACGAGATTTAGGCCGTTTAGTTGGAGTTGCTCATGCTGAGGGTTTTACAGTAGAACGTTATACAACGGTTAATAGTCTTTATGATTTAAAGTAATTTTATTTAAAAATATCTTTGTTCTAAATTGTAAATAATTTACCTTTGCATTCGCATTACAAACGTATGCAACATGGTGGTTGTAGCTCAGCTGGTTAGAGCGTCGGTTTGTGGTACCGAAAGTCGCCGGTTCGAACCCGGTCTTCCACCCAAAAGTAAAAAGCTTCTCAGAAATGAGAAGCTTTTTTTGTAGTAATCTATTTTTATTTACTTTGCGTTTAAATATTTACTTATGAAAAATTTAAGAAATTTACTTGCTGCTTTTGTAGTATTGCTTTGTTTTGGATGTTAGGAAGACGACAATACACCTCCAAATCCTGTGGTTATTGAAGGAGTTACTAATGAAGTTGTGTTTTTTAATTTTATACCAGATACTGGTAATACTACTTCTAAGTTAGAATATGAAATTATTTTTACTAATCTTAATGCTTTTGAAATAGAAGGTTTTAGTAAAATAACAACTAATAGTGATGGTTTAATAAGTTCTACTATATCAACAAGTAATTCTCAATGTTATACTATTGCTGCAAATTCTAGTTGTACTTATACATTTGAGGCTGAAGATTCCCACGATTTGGGTATGGTGAATACTGTTGAGCTTGTATCTGTAGAATACACTATAGCAGAGTAAGTTATTTGTACTGAAAAAAAAAGAGATATAAAATGCATTTTATGTCTCTTTTTTTTGCGTGAGTGATAGAAGCGTTATCCTTTTTGGCACAAAAAGATTTAAGCGTATAACACGACTCTTGCATTTTTCTTGCAAGAGGCACGCCATAATTAGCACTACTCTTTTGGTGCTTTATCGACTACTATTTTTGCATCTCTGTTGGCTAATTCCCAAGCTGTGTAAAATATTAGTCGTGTTCTATTTTCTAATAAATCGTACTCAATTTTATCTGGTGTATCGCTTGGTCTGTGGTAATCGTCGTGCGTTCCATTAAAATAAAATATTACTGGAATATTGTTTTTTGCAAAATTGTAGTGGTCGCTTCTGTAATAAAAACGGTTTGGGTCGTTATCGTCATTAAACGTGTAATCTAACTCTATGTTAGCGTATTTTGTATTAACTTCTTCGGAAATGTTATGTAAATCTGTACTTAATTTATCGCTTCCAATAAGGTATAAATAGTTTCTGTCGCCTTCTTTACGTTTTGGGTCTGTACGACCAATCATATCTATATTTAGGTTTGCCATTGTGTCTTCTAGTGGGAAAATTGGGTCGTAATCTGTGTAATACTGCGATCCTAATAATCCTTTTTCTTCTCCTGTAACATTAAGGAAGAGGATAGAGCGTTTTGGTCCATTACCATCTTTTACTGCTTGTGCAAAGGCTTCTGCAATTTCTAAAATGGCTACTGTACCAGAACCATCATCGTCTGCACCATTGTAAATTTCGCCATCTTTTACTCCTTCGTGGTCTAAGTGAGCAGATATTACAATAATTTCGTTTGGTTTTTCGCTTCCTTTTATAAATGCGGCTACATTTTCGGAATCTACAGGTTTAGAGTTGTTTTTATAGTTTAGAGTGACTTTTGCAGGAATTGTTACTGGACCATCTGTGGCTTCTTTTGTTTTTTTAATGGCATCTACTACTGTGCTTTTTACTAAAAAGTAAAACATACCATTTTTATTTCCTGAGAGTGACATTCTTCCGCTAGAGCGTCCAAAACGTGCTGCTGCCATTGGGTAAACTTCTGGATAATCAAATAAAACAAGTGCTGCTCCTTTGTCTTTGGCGATATCTCGTTTTGCAGCAAATTGCTGCCTAAAATCAGACCATTTTGAGGTTTCTTTTGTACCAGAAAACACATAAGTGCCATCTGCATTTTTTGGTTCTCCAGCTTTAATTAAAACAACTTTGCCTTTTACATCTGCATTGTTGTAACTAGAGTAAGTATCGGTTTCAATACCATAACCAGCATCTATAATTTCTGAGGCATTAATTGTAGCAGTACTTGATGAGCCTGCAGACACAAAATCATCTACATAATTAAGTGTTACTCCATTTATTGTTAATGTAGCCTCTGGAGTTTCTTTTACTTCTATGGCTACTTTTTGAAAATAATCGCCATTGTCTTTTGCAGCAGGAACTCCCATTTTTACATAATGATCCCTTAAAAAGTTAACTGCTTTTTTTTGTCCAGGTGATCCTGTTAACCTGCCTTCAAATTCATCTGAGGCGTAGGTGTAAAGAGCAGTTTTTAGCTCTTGCTCAGTAATAGTTTTTGCATAAGTTGTAGGGTCTGCAACTTTAGTTTTGGTTGTTTTGGTTGTTTTTGTGGTGTTTTGGGTTGTAGTACCACAGGCAAATACTAGTAGTGCCAAGCCTAAAATGGAAAGTGATTTTTTCATTAGATAACTATTGTATAAATTGATTTTTAATACGTTAACGTATTTCGTTTTTAAAAATACAAGAAATACTTAGCGTTTGGTTTAGACGTTAACATTATTTAACAGAATACTAAGGTTACTCACTTTGTTGTAGTTGCGTATTCATTAATAATTTATTGTCTTTGTTTGCAAGATACCAAGCTGTAGAAAATATAAGTTGTGTTCTCTTTTTTAATACCTCATAATTTATTTTTTCTGGTGTGTCCGTTGCTTTGTGGTAATCTTCATGTTCGCCATTAAAATAAAAAATTACAGGAATGTTCTTTAATGCAAAATTATAGTGGTCTGAGCGATAGTAGTATCGATTATTGTCGTTTTCGTCATTGTAACGATAGTCTAGTTTTAGGTTACTGGTTATAGCATTTGTTTTTTCGTTAATATAGTGCAACTCTTTGCTTAAACGGTCTGCTCCAATTATGTACACGTAGTTTGGTTGGTCTTTATGCCTTTCGTCCACACGACCAATCATATCTATATTTAGTGTTGCTATAGTTTGGTCTAATGGGAAAGCGGGATTTTCTATATAATATCTCGATCCATATAAGCCAATTTCTTCGGCAGTAAGGTGTAAAAACAGTATGCTACGTTTAGGTCCAAATCCTTCGTCTTTGGCTAATTTAAAGGCTTTAGCAATTTCTAAAATAGCAACTGTGCCAGAACCATTATCGTCTGCTCCAAAGAAAATGGAATCGTCCTCTATGCCTAAGTGATCTAAATGGCCTGAGATAATTACCACTTCTTCTGGTTTTTCAGAGCCTTTGATGTAAGCGATTACATTTTCGGAAGTATTATATTCTGTAGGTAAAAATTCTTTTGGTATGGTTTGAAAATATGTAGAATCGTTAATTGCTGGTTTTATGCCTTCAGCAATATAAAAATCTTGTAAAAACTGGGTTGCTTTTTTCTGTCCTTCTTCTCCAACACGTCTGCCTTGCATACTATCTGAAGCAAAAACAAATAAATTAGTTTTTAATTGATTAGAGGTTATGGTATTAGCATATTTATTAATAATAGTACTATCATTAACTTGTATGCTAGTTTTTAAGTTTTCAACTTTTGTACTGTACTTTGTGGTTGCACAAGAACCAACTAAAGCAAATGCACTTAGTAATAAGTAAATTTTCATATATTTAAAGAGCTAATTATTGACTAAAAATAGAGTTAATAAACTGATCTCAAATATATGAAAATTAGTATAATAAGTAGATATTGAGTTACTCTGTTATATCAATATCTTCTAACTCTTCAATAGCTTGTTCTTCAGATTGCTTTTCGCGTTCTTCTAATTTTTCGATATTGCCAACTTCTGCAGTGCTATAAATAGATTTATACGTTGCTAATGCCAAAGATATTATTGTTAGAAGAAATATTAGCTGAACAACTTTAACTGAAGCGTTATTGTTTTTAGACATCTTAAATGCTATAAGTCCAAAAATTAATGCAGCTATTGCAGGTATAAACGCCATGTTTGATAATGGCAATACTGCTAAAATAGTTGCTAAAATTGAAGCAATTAAACCTAAAATTATAAATAGTAATCTCATTGTATTAATGTTTTAATCCTGTTGCTGTATTTATTCTAAGTTCTCCACTACCTACTGCCACTTTAAACTTAGCATAAACAGGAATTTTATTTGCATCTGCGGTTAGCCATAATAAGTTAGCATTGTTTCCTTTTAAAACATCGCTACCAACAACATTTAAGGCTAATTTATAACATTCTTTTTTACCTAATTTAGTGTTTATGGTTTCTTTACCTAAATACTTAAAAGAGAATGTAGTTTCTTTATCGTCAAATAACACTTTAAACGTGTCGCTTGCACCTATACTTGCTTTGTGGATATCTAAATTCCTAATATGATAAATTGTTGTCACAATATCTTTTGTAGAGCCTCCAATAGAGTAGTTTTTTTTAACTTCCCAAATGGAGCCATCACCTCGACGTTTTTTCATGGTACTTGCAACAGTGTTGGTACGTTGGTTAAATTTATACTGCATAAACTTATAGTAACCACCTTCGTTAATATCACGTTTATATAAATAAGGAGTTAATGTTTTTGGATTTACATAACTCTCGTACAAGTCTCTGATTTTAAAAAAATTATCGAATTTTTTATAGGTGGTTGCTGTGGTTTTTAAACGTAATAAAGTAGATTTTGAAGTTTTTACTTGGCTCGTTTCCATTGTTATTTGAGCAATATCTGTAAGTAAACCAGACATTTTGTACGATGCAGTAAAGGTTAGCTTTTCTCCACTAGCAATGGTTGTGTTTTGAGCGCTAACTAAGCTAATGCTCGCTAATAAGATTAAAGAAAAAAAGTATTTCATAAATTTAAATATTGGTCAAAGATAAAAATAACTTAGCATTAACTGTGCCGAACACAATACTTAACAAAATTTTTGGAAATTTAGTATAATCGTTAGTGAATAGTTTTCTAATTTATAAACAATGATTAATTTCGAAAACTAAAGCATTACACAAATACTTTTTTTTTGCAATGATAACTTATGATTAAATTTCAAAACCAGCCTCAACTAATAAATGCAAAGCTCACTGCATTATGGGCTGTTAGTGAAAGCGGATTAGGTGGTGTGTTACATGCCTTGAAAATTCCGTTTAGTGGATTGCTTTTAGGGAGTTTTGCAGTTTTAATAGTGACTTACATTGCACATTCTAATACCAATAAATTTAGAGCCATACTAAAAGCTACATTTCTAGTTGTATTAATTAAAGCAATGGTAAGTCCACATTCTCCACCTACAGCTTATGTGGCTGTTGTGTTTCAAGGTGTTTTAGGAGCAGTTTTTTATGGCACACTGGGTTTAAATAAATTTATAGCGCTATCTTATGGAGGAATTGCATTGTTAGAATCTGCTTTTCAAAAAGTATTAAAACTTACTTTACTATTTGGAATGAATTTGTGGGATTCCATTTTTCAGTTTTTTGAAAACATAAAAACACAATTAAAAGCAGATTGGATAGAGACCATTCCTTGGCTATTTTTAATTGTTTATGGTGTTGTTTATTTAATGGTTGGTGTTTTGGCAGGACACTTAGCATTTAAATTACCTAGCAAAGTATTAAAAAATGCAGAGGAGCTTCAGTTTAAAACTATTAATTTTTATACTGAAACATTTAAGATAAAACCTCATAAAAAGAAACAATTTTGGATAATTGGAGTATTGTTACTATTTGCAATTACAGTGTTTGTATTTTCTGGCTTACCAAATAAAGCACTCTATATTATATTTAGAACTTTTGGCGCAATAATTTTCTTTTTATACGTGTTTAATCCTTTATTTAAATATGTTTTACTAAAATGGGTAAATAAAGAAAAACAACAAAAAAGAAAATCGCTAAACACCATACTGGAATTAATGCCAAACATAAAAAATAATGTAAAATTAGCTCAACAGTTAACTCCAACGTCATATTCAGTTTATAAACGTTTACAATTATTTATTATTAATTGGTTAAGCCTATCTTTATATTTTAATGAAGATGAAAAGTAATACTGTATATATAATTTCTGATGCTAAACGCTCTGGTAAAACAACAGCATTACAAACTTGGCTAAAAGATAAAACTACTATTTCTGGGTTTTTATCTCCAGTAGTTAATGGAAAACGCATTTTTTTTAATATTGAAAATAAGACGTTTATACCAATGGAAACCAATAATAAAGATTTAAAAATTGGTAATTATGCTTTTGATAATGCGAGCTTTAAACACGTAGAGGAAACAATTTTAACCCTTTGGGAAGCAAAGAGCACTAAATGTATTGTTTTAGATGAAATTGGTCCTTTAGAAATTGAAAGTGGTTTAGGTTTTCATAACTTAATCCTTCATTTAAGTAAAACCATAGATCAAAACAAACCAGATTTATTATTTGTAGTTAGAGATTATTGTTTGGATCGTTTTTTAAATAAGTATCCATTTAAGAAACCGAAAATAATGACTGTTAAGCAATTTGAGAATAGACGTTTATTTAAGCTCTAATTCCATAATATTGGCTTTATCATCATCAGCTTCGTTAGAAATAAACAAGCGACCATCTGCACTAAAAGTAATACCTTCTGGTTGCGCAAATCTACGCTCATCTAATGGTAGCGCCTTTGTTAATTCCCCTTTGCTATTAAGGATTAAAAGCTTAGGGTTTTTGCCTTCTAAAACATAAATATCTTTAGTAATTGGATGTACAGCAATGTCAGATGGATTAAAAGTTCTTTCAATATTTTTGTGCTTAAAATCTTTTAAAGCTTTATCTTTTAAATTGATTTTCACATAAGGGATGCTATCCATTTGCATAGTTTGTAGTGAAATTTGATAAATACTTTTAGAATCTTTATCCTCTAAATCAGTATCTTTTGGAGTTATAAGCAATTTATTATTACCTCTATCGTAAGTTAGACTTTCTATATTGTTGTTTTCAGAAAATGGCGTTTTATGTTTAGAAATTTCTCTATCCTCAGACTCATAATTTTTTATTTTAAAAATCACACCATCACTTCTCATAACGTAAGCATCTTGTTTATTAATCGCTATTGCTTCATAATCTCCAGGATCTCCAAAATTTATTTGTTTTATAATTCTGTTTGTTTTAGCATCATAAATAAAAATTATACCATCTTCATCTTGAATACCTGCAAAAGTCATGTTATTGATCCATTCAATTCCACTAATTTCATCTAATTGTTCTGGTAACTCATAGGTGTTCTTTATTTTGTAAATTGAAGAAAACTTTTTGTCAATTTTATTGTTTCTTTTAACAATAGCCTCAGTAACAGGTCTTTGCATTACAAGTATAAAGACGCCTAGAGCAATAATTATGATTTCTGGTATGTTGGATTTTGTTATTTTCATAAACTATTTGGCTTCATATTCTCAAATATAATGATAACGCTATATCTAAAAAACAAAACCCTTGTAAATCTTAAGATTACAAGGGTTTAAGCGGAGAGTAAGGGATTCGAACCCCTGGAGGTGTGACCCTCAACAGTTTTCAAGACTGCCGCATTCGACCACTCTGCCAACTCTCCAGTGTGTCGTATTAGGTGTTTGCCTAATTGCGAGTGCAAATATAGTGTCCTTTTTTAATTCTTTCAAACAAAAATTCATATTTTTTAAAATTAATTACACCATAAGTTATATTTATTAAATAATCACTTTTTAAAAGAAAGGCAAAGCTTACTTTTGTACAAAATTTTATTATATGAATGTTATTGAAAGCCTTAATTGGCGCTATGCCACAAAAAAGTTTGATACAACACGTATTATCTCACAAGATAAAATAAACACCATTACACAAGCCTTTAACCTTACTGCCACTTCGTTTGGTTTGCAACCTATAAAACTTGTAGTTATTAATAATAAAAAACTACAAACTCAATTAGTACCTTTTACTATGAACCAGATACAGGTTGAGCAGGCTTCACATGTACTAGTGTTTTGTATTAACAGAGTTATAGACAAAGAATTTGTGACAACATATTTTAACTTAGTAAAAAAAATTAGACAAACACCAGACACTATTTTAAAACCATTTGAAGATTTTTTAATCGAAGATTTTAATAATAAACCACAAAAAGAAATAGAGCTTTGGGCAACAAAACAAGCCTATTTGGCAATGGGTAACCTCCTTACGGTTTGTGCCTTAGAGCAAATAGATAGTTGTCCTATGGAAGGGTTTTCTCCCAAAGATTATGATACATTACTTAAATTAGAACAACAAAATTTAAAATCTGTTTTAGTAATGCCAATTGGCTATAGAGCAGAAGATGATATGTTTTCTGCATTAAAAAAAATTAGGAAACCATTAATAGATATGGTTATTAATGTGTAGCACAATAAATTGGCAAGATTATTGTTTATTATAAAAAATATATATTTTTGTTAAACTGAAATTTTTAAAGATGAAAAAATTCGTCATAATTTTAACTGTTTTATTATCCTTTCAAGCCTTTGCTCAATATGAAGAAGACACTATGTCTAATCTTGCTTGGCTAACAGATTTAAATGAAGCAAAAAAAGAATCGAAAGTTCAAAAAAAGCCTATTCTTATATATTTTACAGGAAGTGATTGGTGTGGACCATGTAAAATGTTAAAAAAAGATTTCTTTAGCTCTGAAAAATTTGAAGAAAAATCTAAACAATTTGTTTTGTTAAAAGTGGATATGCCAAGACGCGTAGATATAATAACTCCAGAACAAAAAGAGAAAAACAAAAAAGTAGTTAGGCAATATAATAAATCAGGAGGCTATCCAAACTTAGTAGCACTTAACACAGAAGGTAAAGTTATAGGCGAATTATCTGGCTATACCTTTTTAAGGGAAACCGACAGACATTTTGCTTTTGTAGATTCTGTTTTAGAGAATTATTAAAAAAAAGTATAACAATATTTTTGCGCTATAACTTATGTTTTAGCGCATTTTTTTTGCTTAATTTATTGTAAATTTGACCACACAATTTAAATAAAATTTATGCCTGGATTTGAGCTGTTTAGCGATTTAGAACGAAAAGAAGTACAAGATGTTTTAGACAATGGTGTATTAATGCGCTATGGTTTTGATGGTATGCGAAATGGACATTGGAAAGCAAAAACCTTAGAGCAAGAACTCTCTAAAACTTTACAAGTTAAGCACACTCAATTAGTATCTAGCGGAACAGCAGCTGTTTCCGTTGCATTAGCAATAGCAGGAGTTGGAGCAGGAGACGAAGTCATTATGCCTTGTTTTACATTTGTTGCCAGTTTTGAAGCCATAATGATGTTAGGCGCAGTACCAGTTTTAGTAGATATAGACGATACTTTAACCTTAAATCCAAAAGCGGTTTCTGAAGCAATTACAGAAAAAACTAAAGCCGTTATGCCAGTACACATGTGTGGCAGTATGGCTAATTTAGACGCTTTAAAAGAAATTTGCGACACTAATAATTTATTGCTTATTGAAGATGCTTGCCAAGCAATTGGAGGAACTTACAAAGGAAAATATTTAGGTGCTTATGGCGATGTTGGTTGTTTTTCTTTCGACTTTGTAAAAACAATTACTTGTGGAGAAGGTGGAGCAGTTATTACAAATAACGATGAATACGCCAAACATGCAGATCAATATAGCGACCATGGACATGATCACCTTGGCTCAGATAGAGGAGCAGAAACACACCCAATTTTAGGTTATAATTTTAGAATTTCAGAATTGAATGCTGCAGTTGGTTTGGCTCAGGTTAAACGATTAAAAGACTTTGTTGCAATACAGAAAAAACACTACACAATAATTAGAACTATTTTAGCCGAGATACCTCAAATAACTTTTAGAACTGTACCTGAAGGAGGAGAGGAAAGTTACGCGTTTTTAAATTTCTTCTTGCCAGATTTAGAAATTGCCAGAAAAGTGTCTAAAGCCTTTAAAGGCAATGGTGTTGATGTTTGTTTTCATTATTATGATAATAATTGGCATTATGTTCGAAAATGGGAACATTTAAAAGACCTTAAAACCCTATATCCTGTTTCTGAAGAAGTGAAAAAAGGAATGGAATACTTACAAACAAAAACTTTTGAGCAATCCGATCATTATATAGGAAGAAATATATCGTGCTTAATAAAAATTGGGTGGACAGAAGACGAAGTGATAGAACGAGCAAATACAATGAAGAAAATTATTTTAGATTCACTTTAATAAAAATAATATAAATTATTAAATCCCTTTTAGGCCTAGGCTTAAAAGGGTTTTTTTTTGTTTTAAAAAGTTTATTTCTAAAAGTGTTAACCTTTTGATTTTTGAATTATAAATGAGTAATAATTAGCTATTAATCATTGAATCAAAAACCAAAAGGATATGAGTTTTTTAAAACAACATTACAAACACTTTAAAGACTATAGAAGTTTTGCGAGTAAAATTGTACTGACAGTATTAATGCTGTTAATCACATTAAGTGGATTAGCTCAAAATGGCATTAACTATAAGGCTGTTATTAAAGATGGCTCAGGAAATATATTGGCATCGTCACCAGTAAACATTCAGTTTACAATATATGAAGGTGTAGCACTTACAAACAATGTGTATTTAGAAAACCATATTGTTAATACAGATGCTAACGGAATTGTTATAGTAAATATTGGCGAAGGTACAACAGGCGACGATTTTTCTACAATAGATTGGGAAGCCGATGAGCACTTTTTAAATGTACAGATTAATACTGGTTCTGGCTTGGTAGATTTAGGAACCACTCAATTTAAAACTGTGCCTTATGCTTTAGTTGCTAAAGAGGTTGAAAATTCTATTTGGGAACAAAATAATTCTCTAATTTCTTACACTGCAGGTAACGTAGGTATTGGTATAAGTTTTCCAATTCATACTTTATCTGTTTTACAATCATCAGGAACGGCAAATACCGTTCGAATGGAAAGTTTAGACCATCCTACAGGAAAAGACCTCTTAGAGCTTGTTGTTCCAGTAGACTCTCCATTTGATTCACAGTTTATAGAAATGCAAAATGGCGTTGATATTGTCGCTGCTATAAATAGTGATGGGTCAGCAAGATTTAAATCTGTACAGTTTGAAGATAACTCTATACAAACAACAGCAGCAATTAGTCCTATTGCTTATGGCTTTGTACAATCCTCAGGTACTGTAGCTTCAGGTTCAGGTAACTTTAATGCAAACTGGAATGCAACAAGTAATAGATATGAAATTACAATTGCTGGAGAAAGTTATTTCTGGACAAACTATACCACTAATGCTACGAGTACTTCTTCTTCAGTGTATAGAATACGCGTTAATAGTTCTGGTGGGAAATTAGTTGTTTATCTCTATGATTCAGCTGGCGCATTAATTCAAGGTCATTTTCAATTTGTTACCTATAAATAATAATAAACTAAATAATAAATAATTATGAAAACAGTACTAACACTAACACTTATTATAAGTTTTACTCTTTGCAGTTTTGCTCAAAGTATCGAAAAATTTAGTATAGATAATGGAGGCGCTTCAGTGGTTACTCCAACAATTCAAATGGTATATACTATTGGAGAGGTTAATGTGGCAGAACGAACAACTTCAACCATTCAAATTTCTGAAGGGTTTCTATCTCGCTTCATCAAAATTAAAATTAACCCTAAAGTATTTTTGCAAGGTCCAACATTAAATCCTGAAACTACAGGATTAATGAACGACGACTTAAGGGATTTAGGCTTGCTTCCAACCACCTCACCTTTTGGAGATGGACAAACCGTAAACCCGAGTGTATTTAATCTTGGAGGCACTAGCAGTTTGGGTGCTTTTGAAGATGATATTGTTGACTGGATTTGGTTAGAATTTAGAGACGATGCAGATGTGACTAAAATTATAAAAGGAACCTCTGTATTATTACAACGCGATGGCGATGTGGTAGCTTTAGATGGTGTTTCGGATATTTCTTTAGGAATGGTTCCGAAAAACTACTATGTGGTATTAAAACACCGAAACCACTTAGGTGTGATGAGTGCAAACCCAATTGCATTAACTGAAGTTGGTACAGCAATAAATTTTACCGAAAACACAACACCAACTTTTGGAAGTAATGCTCAAGTAGCTATTGCCAACGGAAAATTAGGATTGTGGGCTGGAGATGTTAACTCTAATAAACAAATAAGTTTCTCAGGCTCTGATAACGATGCAAACATTATAAAAGACGTGGTACTAAACGATCCTGCAAATGGATTTAACTCTGCCACTTATACATCTGTAGGTTACTTGCTTATAGATGTAGATTTATCTGGAGGAGGCCGTTTTTCGGGATCTGATAACGATAGCAATATTATAAAAGATAATGTATTACAACATCCTAATAACGGTTTCAACTCACCAACATTTACTATTAATCCAACGGTTCCAATTGGGAACTAAATAACAATTCACTATTAATTAATTCATTAAAAACAACAATTATGAAAACTTTTTACACTACAATTTTATTCGTATTTATAACTGTATTCAGTTATGCACAATCTTATTCCTACGGAATAATAAACACAGATGGTTACAATTTTAAAATCGTTGCCATACCAGATTTTGATGCTAGTACAGACGCTTCAGATATGGGATTCACATTATCATTACCTGCAGGAGTTGCTAATATTACTAATGTAAGTAGTCTTTTGCCAGCTCGTACGTGGTCTATGTTAGCGTTTGATGCTGCTTTTTTAACAAGTCAAGGTTTAGGCGATGGTACTAGAGATGTTTTTCAATTTAATAATCCTCCAGGACAATCTTTGCTTGCTCATAGCGCAAATGATCAAATAGATTTAGTGTCTTTTACAGTAAGTAATATGCCAACAACAGGCGAAATGACGTTTTTAGATAATACAGATCCTGTAGCTGCAGGAGCAGGAGGTGTTTTAGATAGCTTTTACAACTCTAATATAGACAATACTACTACACAAGATTATTTTGGTGGTTATGCACCAGGTTTAACCTCAATACAATTTAATACACTTGGTGTTGATACAGAACAAGTTTTAGCAGCTTCTATTAGTGTGTATCCAAACCCAACTATAGATTCTATTTCTATTAAAGCAACAGTTAAAATAGATTCTGCAATGTTATTTGATATCACTGGTAAAGAAATATTAAACGTGTCTCAACCAACAACATTGTCTCTAGCAAATTTAGCTTCAGGTGTGTATTTATTAAAGTTATATACAGAAAATACAACTGTTGTAAAACGTATAGTAAAAAAATAAATAATATTATAAAAACTAGCAATCATGAGACTTTATAAAAAAATAATTTTAACAGTGCTGCTCTGCTTTTCAGCATTTACAACTTCGGTTTATGCACAACAAAGCATTAACTACAAAGCAGTAATTAAAGATGGCAATGGTAATTTAATTACTAACGATCTTATTCAAGTTCAATTTAATATTTTAAAGGGCTTGACGCAAACCAATGTTTATTCAGAATCACATTCACCAACCACAGACGACAATGGAATTATTATTGTTAATATTGGTGAAGGTACACTAGTGCCTGGAAGTGCAGCTTACGATACCATAGATTGGGCTAGTGACACTCACTTTTTGCAAGTTTTAATTAATACTGGAGCAGGACTAGTAGATATGGGAACAAGCGAATTTAAAGCAGTACCTTATGCACTTACTTCTGGAGATAAATCTTGGGAAAGTGAAATAGATAATGTACACGTTCTATCTAAAAACGTAGGAATTGGCACAAACTCTCCAACTGAGTTATTAGAAATTAGCGATCCTGATAACGCAGGTATTAAGCTTAGTGTTCCTTCTTTAAGTGATGCGTCTAAAATTGAATTAAGAAATGGATCTGAAACCGGAAGTCATTCTTTTTATAAAATTGAAAACCGAAGTGATATTTTAAGATTTGAAATAGATACAGATTTAACTTCAGCTACTGGCTTTGAAAATAGGATGACACTTTCTAATACTGGATTAGCATTATTTGATGGAACACGAGTTAACGAGTTTTCTACAGATGGAACACTTGCTGGTAATAGCAATATAGCAATACCAACAGAACGCGCAGTAAAGTCTTATGTTGATAATGCATTGTCTGCAAATGGTGAGAAAACTATAGTCATTCCTGCTGTATCTTTTACAGGTAATCAGTCTCTTACATTTGTTAATTACGTAAATTTTGGAGCTTATGCTCAAAAAACGTCTAGTAATGGGTATTTAGTAGCGCCTTTAACATTACCAGAAGGAGCTACAGTTACTTCTATGACTTTTTATTTAAGAGATGGGAGTAATGCGAGTAATGTAAATTTAGAGTGTAGTGTGTTATATGGTAGTCAAAATTCTTCAATATTTACTATCTTGTTTACGACATCAACTTTTGGTGGTTCAAGTTCTGGTATTACATTAACTCAAAATACGCCATTTTCAATTTTGAGTAATAGACAATATATTATTAGAGTGCTACCAACCTCTACTTGGGGAACATCAGATTTTGGAATTTGCAGTGTAAAAGTGACTTATACAGAATAATTAATAATTTACATACTCTACAATCTCTAATCCGTAACCAATTATTCCTACACGTTTGGTTTGTTGCGAGTTAGAGATTAATTTTAATTTGTGAATGTTTAAATCGTGGAGTATTTGAGCTCCAATACCAAAATCTTTAGTATCCATTGCGATTTTTGGCGCTTTGGTTACTGAATTTGGTTGTTGAGACTCTTTAAGTAATTCCAATCTGTTTAACAAATTCATAGATTGGTTTTCCTGATTTATAAATAGAATTGCGCCTTTGCCATTTTCAGAAATAACTTTAAACATATCGTCTAATTTCTGATCTACATTATTGGTTAAAGTCCCTAAAATATCATTGTTTACTAAGGTGGAATTTACGCGTGTAAGTACAGGCTCGTTAGAGTTCCAATCGCCTTTTGTAAGAGCAATGTGCACTTGGCTATTGGTGGTTTGTTGGTAAGCTCTTAGTCTAAAACTACCAAAACGGGTTTCGATTTCAAAATCTTCTTTTTTCTCAATTAAAGAATCGTGTTGCATGCGATAAGCCACTAAATCTTCAATAGATACTATTTTTAAATCAAAGCGTTTTGCCACTTCCATAAGTTGAGGTAAACGTGCCATGGTACCATCGTCATTCATTATCTCCACAATCACACCTGCTGGTTGTAAACCTGCTAAACGTGCAAAATCTATGGCAGCTTCTGTATGTCCTGTTCTACGCAAAACACCACCTTCTTTAGCCACAAGCGGGAAAATATGTCCTGGTCTTGCCAATTCAAAAGGCTTTAAATCTTTTCTAATTAAGGCTTTCACTGTTTTTGCTCTATCGCTTGCTGAGATTCCTGTTGTTACTCCTTCGCCACGTAAATCTACAGAGACTGTAAAAGCCGTTTCCATAGGATCTGTGTTATTATTTACCATCATGTGCAAATCAAGGTCTTTACAACGAGTTTCGGTAAGTGGAGTACAGATTAATCCACGACCATGTGTTGCCATAAAATTAATCATCTCTGGTGTGACTTTTTCGGCAGCAGCCAAAAAATCACCTTCATTTTCTCTATCTTCATCATCAACAACTATAATAACTTTTCCTTGTTTTATATCTTGTATAGCTTCTTCAATTGTATTTAATTGAAAAGTAGATTTTGTTTTCGTTTCAGTTTGCATCATCATTATTTTGGCATTATTTACAAAGATATTGCTTATTTGTAAGTACACATACAGCTAATTATAAATTATTTTTTCGTTTTATATAAAACACAGGATATAAAATATAAGAAAGTATGGTTTGTAAAAGGTTGTTTTTAGAATTTTTAAGCTGAAATATAGCCTTTAAATTGAGTTGTGTTTTTATAAAATAGAAGCTATAAAGACACAATGAGATTCCACTTAATTGTATGCTAGCGGAAGCATAAAGAGGTAATTTATTGTTTTTGAGTACAAAAAATAAAATAAAACACACTAAGGCTAAACTGTAAAACACTACACTGTAATTAGAATGCGATAGATAATCTTTTTGTAAAGTAATGGGTACTTTAGATTCTGGTGTTGAAGCAGAAGTTGTATTATTTTTAATTTGGTCATTAATTGCTAAAGCTTCATCTTTATTAGGTGTTATCAAATCATCTTCAAGGGTTGTAGGATTTAAATCGCGTTTAATTTTTTTCTTCTGAAAGAAATAATTAACAAAATATAAAGGTAAACCTAATAGAATAAATAAAGCAGAATTAATAGAGTTGTCTTTACCAAGATGTTTATAAAGATTAGTATGGTCTGCAAACGATTTAAATAAGGCAAAGAAAAACAGAATTTGGATGAGTATTCCCAATACAAACACTCCATTTCCAATCCCAGAAAAGCCATTATTTGCCAATATTTTTCCTCCAAGAGATAACAATAAAGCAATAGTGTAAAGAATAAAAGCAAGTTTAGAATTTTCTTCAAAAAGCCCTTTTAGTCGCAAAGCTTCATCTAATTTGTTATTAGATATTTTACCGCTAATTTTTAACTCTTGTTCCGAAACACCACGAGATTTTAATAAGCTTAATGCAGTATTTCTATGTGCTGGAATATAATTGTATTGTCTATAATTATTTACAATATCTACAAGTTGCGTGTTATTATAATCTACAAGTTTATTGTAATCGTCTGAGGTTTGTGATAATAATGAGGTGTCTATTGTTAATTTAGATTTTATGCCAAATAGTTTTTTAAGTGGTTCTAATATGGCGTCACTCTCAAATAAACCTCTGTCTGCAGTTGCTCTTTTTGTTAAATAAATACTTAGAGGCAACATAATTAATGTAGAAAACCAAGTGGCAAGTATAGGATTAAAACTACCATCTTTTGCACTGTTTTTAGCAAATATGCCAATAAAATGATAGGTTAAAAATAGGAGAATAGCAATAACCATTGGTAATCCAATACCTCCTTTACGAATTAAAGCACCTAAGGGAGCACCAACAAAAAAGAGAATAATACAGGCAAACCCTAAGGCAAATTTTTCGTGCAATGCCATGTAATGCTTGTTAATCCAAACGTTTTTTGCTTTAAAAACAGGAGCTTTAGAGCCTATCATTTGTTTTGTACTATTAATAGTATTTAATGATAAATCTACGATTTGAATATTTTTACGAGCTTTAAAGAGGTTTAATATATTATCGCCTTTATAAATTGAATCTTCATTTTTTTTATAACTTAAATTTAGAGAAGACACGTTGGTTCTATTGTACAAAGTTTGATTAAATTCTTTATACTCTTTATTTCTAGCAATTTTTAGGGAGTCTATATTGTATTTTAATCCATTAACATCTAACATAGAATACTTATCTGTAATATTTTTTTCTTCTAAGTTTCCTGCATTAGGATCAGATAAATTAATGTATTTAATATATTCTTTAAAGTAACTTTTTATAAAAGGATTGCTTTTCCTTTTTTTATAATCTTTAGGAGGTGTATCGTCATAATAATAGCCATTATAAAGTATTAATTTTAGTATATCACTATCTTCTTCTCCAATAAGTTCACCTGTTTCTGCTATAATAGTGATGTGATTTCCTATTCTTTTACCACTTTTTTGATGGATGACTACACCTTCTAAAAACTCTCCTTTTTCTCCTGTTTTCTTTTCTACTTTAATATTTAAACCTTCACCAACTTGGTTAAATTGGCCTTCGGCAATAAAGGTTGCAGGTTTAAGTTTAGCTATATTTTTTCTAAGATTATAGGAGTTGTATTCTGCCCACGGAATAACATTATTACTAAAAAAGAAAGTAAGTACAGACAGCGCAATTATAAAAACACTTAAACCAGCCATGGCGCGTTGTAAAGAAATACCTGTAGATTTCATTGCAGCAAACTCATAGTTTTCGGCAAAATTACCAAAAACCATAATGGAGGATAGGAGTATAGTTAACGGTAATACTAAGGGAATTAATTTAGGTGCAAAGTAAAGTAAAAACTTTAAAACGGTTTCTAAATCAAGATCTTTACCTGCTAGCTCTTTGATGTAGAGCCAAATTGTTTGTAAAACAAAAATCAGCATGAGTATTACAAACACGCTGATAAAAGTTTTAAGATAGGTTTTTAATATGTATCTATCGAGAATTTTCAAATGATAACTAATCTAATTTATTGATGTAATACTCTGAGTATTTAGAGTCGTCAAAGGTAAATAAGGATTTTGAAATAGTTTCATTTGTTTTAAAAGAATTAACAGTTAAGGTTGTTTTTGTGCCATTTTTACCATTTTCTATTAAATTATATATGTGTTTTGTTTGTGCATCAATACCTAAAAGAATGTAACTAATTTCGGTATTAGAATCCATTGGGTTCAATTTTACATACTGTATTTTTCTGCCTTTTATAGTTTGAGTGATGTCCATTTTGTAAGTAAAACCATCCTCATAAAACGATAGCATTTTACTTGGCGTAATACTGTTTTCGTCGCTTCCATCTTCATTAGATATGGTTACCTCTTCGTCTTCTGGACTAATACTATACAGTGTTTTGCCATCAAAAATTCTGGTTATACCAAGAATATTTAGTTTGTATTTTTCGCCAGCCATAACAACATTTCCACGAGTTTCTTGTTTAATATTTTCGGCTTCGTTTTGTAATTCATATTTAAAATCTATGCTTATATTATCATAGCTTTTAGCTTTGGCCGAAACCTCATTTAGCAATGATTTTGCGTCTTGTGCAAATGTCATTGAACTTACTAATACCAATACTGCAAATAATTTTTTCATTTTAAAACTTTAATTTTAAAGATTCCCTAAACAGGAAATTTGATTTTTATTGTCCTTCGTTTTCTAGTAATTGATCGAGAGCTACAAAATCTGGTACTAAAACCTGTCTGGCTTTACTACCTTCAAAACCACCTACAATACCTGCAGCTTCTAATTGATCGATAATTCGTCCTGCGCGATTGTAACCTAATTTTAGCTTACGTTGCAATAAAGACGCAGACCCTTGTTGTGCTGTAACAATAATTTCGGCAGCTTCTCTAAATAGTTTATCTCTATCTGAGATATCTATATCAAGACTTGTGCCACTTTCTTCACCAACATATTCAGGAAGTAAATGTGCATCTGGATACGCTTTTTGTGCACCAATAAAATCCACTATTCGTTCTACCTCTGGAGTGTCAACAAAGGCACATTGAATACGCACTAAATCGTTACCTTGCGTGTATAGCATATCTCCACGACCAATAAGTTGGTCTGCTCCAGAACCATCTAAAATAGTTCGGGAATCAATTTTACTAGTTACTCTAAATGCAATACGAGCTGGGAAATTGGCTTTAATAATACCAGTAATTACATTTACAGATGGACGTTGTGTTGCAATTATTAAATGGATACCTATGGCACGTGCTAGTTGTGCTAGACGTGCAACAGGTGTTTCTACTTCTTTACCAGCAGTCATAATTAAATCGGCAAACTCATCGACCACCAAAACTATATATGGTAAAAAGGCATGACCATCGTTTGGATTAAGTTTACGCGCTTTAAATTTGGTGTTGTACTCTACAATGTTTCGACATAATGCGTTTTTTAGCATGTCGTAACGGTTATCCATTTCTATACACAGAGAATTAAGTGTATTAATTACTTTGGTGTTATCTGTAATAATAGCTTCGGCTTCGTCTGGTAATTTTGCCAAATAATGACGCTCAATTTTATTAAATAAAGTGAGTTCCACTTTTTTTGGATCTACTAAAACAAACTTTACTTCAGCAGGATGTTTTTTATAAAGTAGAGAAGTAAGTACAGCGTTTAATCCAACCGATTTTCCTTGTCCTGTTGCACCTGCCATTAACATGTGCGGCATTTTTGCAAGATCGACTACAAAGGTTTCGTTACTAATAGTTTTACCAAACGCAATTGGGAGTTGCATTTCTGACTTCTGAAACTTTT
Source organism: Lacinutrix salivirga (assembly GCF_053604675.1). NCBI lineage: Bacteria > Pseudomonadati > Bacteroidota > Flavobacteriia > Flavobacteriales > Flavobacteriaceae > Lacinutrix > Lacinutrix salivirga. The sequence continues at coordinate 39,792 of NZ_JBSHNP010000103.1, read as the reverse complement.
GCGATGCAATTACAGAACGCATAGAAACTATTGTAGAATTTTTGTTTGGCACTTCAATACCAATAGTTCCTTTTCCAGGAATTGGAGCAATAATACGAATACCTAGTGCAGATAGAGACAATGCAATATCATCTTCTAAATTTTTAATTTTAGAAATACGCACACCTGCTTCTGGCACAATTTCGTATAAGGTAACTGTTGGTCCAATGGTTGCTTTTATGCTTGCAATTCCAATTTTATAATTGTTTAGCGTTTCAACAATTTTATTTTTGTTTTCTTCTAATTCTTCTTGATTAATCGTAATCCCTTCAGTATCATATTTTTTCAATAAATCTAAAGGGGGAAATTGGTAATTACCTAATTCTAAAGTTGGGTCAAACTGGCCAAAATCTTCTACTAATTTATTGGCTAGATTATCTGTTTCAGATTGTTCTTCTGTTACTTTTTCAACTTCAATAGCTATTTCTTCTTCTAAAGGGTCTTCTTTTGCAACTTCTATCTCTAAAGGCTTTTCTTCTTTTTTAGTGGTTGTAGAATGCTTAGTGATTGTAGGTTTTAAGTCTTCTAAAGGCATTTCGAAACTAGATTTAATAGCTTCAGCTTCTTCAGATAGACTGTTATCAATTGGTACAAAATCGTCTTTTGCATCTTTAAAATCTGTTTTTATTTCTTTTTTAGCCGATTTGAATACGTTTGCAATACTTTCTGCTGTGACTTTAAAGCGTATGGCTAAATAAGTAATAAGTCCAAAAATTAATAATAGAATAGTACCAATTTTTCCTAAGTAGTCCTGAAGAAAGGTATTGATTTCATAACCTACTGTACCACTTAAAAAATCTAATTTTTGAGTAAAGAAACCAAAAAGCACAGAGAGCCAAACCATGACGCAAATTCCCCAAAACCAGTGTTTTCTTAATTTGGTTTTGTTTAAATTCATTAAAATATAAATACCAGAAAGAAAGGTTAAACCAGATAAAATAAATGCTGAAACACCAAAACCACGATGAATAAAAAAATCGCCTAACCAAGCACCAAATTGACTTGCCCAGTTTTTTGTTTCTACACCTCTTGCAGGAAACTCGTTAAGAACACTTTGGTCTGCTTTACCAGTAAATAAAAAGGAGACAAAGGCAACACATAATAAAACACCAAGCATTAATAAAAAGCTGCCTAACACCAATTTTTGTTGGTTAGATAGCTTAAAGCTAGGCTTTTTAAATTTGGGTTTTATTGTTTTTTTAGTACTTTTTTTTGCTTTCGCCATATTCAGATTGTGTTAAACAAAAATACAAATACTTAACGTTTTTCCTAATGTGTAATTGCGCAGGTTTAAAATAAAATTGATTACTACCTATTATCATCTATAATTGGTGTGTAATTTTTTGAATTTATATTAAAAACACTTTTAATTTTAAGTTAGAGTAAGCATTACTGAAAATTCTATCAATGCTTTTTGAGGTTTTAGAGCTAAAAAAGAACAGAATTAGATAAATTTTGGAATATAAATTATACAACCAATTATAATTGCTGCAATGGCAACTATAAATACAGCTCCTGCAGCTAAATCTTTTATTAAACCAATTTTAGGATGGTACTCAGGATGTATAAAGTTTGCAATTTCTTCTATAGCAGTATTTACGCCTTCAATAGCCATAATAAGCGCAATAACTAAAATTTGAATACACCATTCTGTTGCCGAAAGGTTAAAATAGAATCCAGCAACCGTCATTAAAATCCCAATACAAAATTGAATTTTTAAACTAGCTTCTGTTGTAATTAAAAGGTATGCACCTTTAAAGGCATAACCTACACTTTTAATTCTATTAACTAAAAAAGTGTCCTTTTTATTATTCATCTAAAAGCGCATATAAGGATGCTTTATAATTTGGCTCGTCTGCGACTTCTTGCACTTGCTCTGTGTATTTAACAATTCCGTTTTCGTCTAAAACAACTACGCAACGCGAGTGTAAGCCAGCAAAAGGACCAGTTTTAAATTCTAAACCGTAATCTTTACCAAACTGTCCGTTTTTAAAATCGGATAACATCATTACATTTTCAATACCTTCAGCACCACAAAAACGTGCTTGTGCAAAGGGTAAATCTCTAGAAACGCATAGTACTTTTGTGTTTTCCATTTCTGCAGCTTCTTTGTTAAAAGCTCTTACAGAAGTTGCACAGGTTCCTGTATCCACACTCGGAAAAATATTTAAAACGACTTTGTGACCTTCAAAGTCTGATAATTTTTGAGTAGATAAATCACTTACAGTAAGTGTAAAATCTGGAGCTTTATCTCCAATTTTTGGTAGGTTTCCAATAGTTTCTACAGGTGTTCCTCCTAATGTTATTTTAGCCATGTTGTTTTATAATTTTTATGAAAGTTAAAAATAGTCAATCTTAATATAATTGTGACTTTAGAAACTATAAATTTTTTCACAATAAATAACTAATTGTTATTGTATTATTTAATTATTATAGTTAACCTCTATTAAAAAATAAAAATAATCAATTTTTAGACGAGGAATCAAACAAATTATTAGTTAAATTTAGGTTCTAATAAATTGAAAATAGTTGAATTATGGAAAATAATGGTAAAGTTTGGGATATTAACGAGTCTAATGCACAATGTCCTTTTTTAAGTGGTGCTCAAAAAAGAGCAGCAGGAGGCGGAACTAGTAATAGAGATTGGTGGCCAAACGAATTAAAATTAAATATATTAAGGCAAAACGCACCAAAATCTAATCCTTTGGGTGACGATTTTGATTATGCTAAAGCATTTAATAGTGTAGATTTTAAAGCCTTAAAGCAAGATGTTATAGATTTAATGACAGACTCACAAGATTGGTGGCCAGCAGATTATGGACATTATGGACCATTTATGATACGTATGGCTTGGCATAGTGCTGGAACTTATAGAGTTGGTGATGGAAGAGGAGGAGCAGCTTCTGGAAACCAGCGTTTTGCACCACTAAATAGTTGGCCAGATAATGGGAATTTAGACAAAGCCAGATTGTTACTATGGCCAGTGAAAAAGAAATATGGCAACAAAATTTCTTGGGCAGATTTAATGATACTTGCCGGAAACTGTGCCTTGGAGTCTATGGGATTTAAAACTTTTGGATTTGCAGGTGGACGTGAAGACGTTTGGGAACCAGAACAAGATATTTATTGGGGAAGTGAAACGGGTTGGTTAGATAATGACGAGCGTTATGATACAAGTGATGGTGATTTAGAAGGCCATCTTGGCGCTGTACATATGGGATTAATTTATGTGAATCCTGAAGGACCAAATGGAGTGCCAGACCCTTTAAAATCTGCACACGATATAAAAATCACATTTGGCCGAATGGCAATGAATGATGAAGAAACTGTTGCATTAGTTGCTGGAGGACACACCTTTGGTAAAGCACATGGAGCAGCAGATCCTGAGAAATATGTTGGTACAGAACCTCATGGAGCTTCTATTGAAGAAATGAGCACAGGATGGAAAAACACCTTTCAATCTGGTGTGTTAGATGATACTATTACTAGTGGTATTGAAGGTGCTTGGACACCAAATCCAACACGTTGGGATAATGAATATTTTGATGTTTTACTTAATTACGATTGGGAACTCACTAAAAGTCCTGCTGGTGCACATCAATGGACACCAACTGCAGCTTCTAATGCGAAAAGAGCTCCAAAAGCAGGTGATGCTAATGGAACACAAGCGTTAATGATGACCACTGCAGATATGGCATTAAAAATGGATCCTACTTATTTAGAAATTTCTAAGCGCTTTCATAAAGACCACAAGGCTTTTGAAGATGCTTTTGCTCGCGCTTGGTATAAACTAACACATCGTGATATGGGACCAGTTAATCGGTATTTAGGACCAGAAGTTCCTAAAGAAGAATTAATTTGGCAAGATCCTATTCCTACTGTTGATTATAATTTAACAGATGAAGATATTAGTACTTTAAAGACAATGATATCAAATTCAGGATTATCTATTTCGCAATTAGTCACTACAGCTTGGGCTTCTGCATCAACCTACAGAGATTCTGATAAGCGTGGAGGAGCAAATGGAGGACGTTTACGATTAGAGCCACAACGTAGTTGGGAAGTTAATAATCCAACAGAATTAAAGAAAGTGTTAGATAGTTATGAAGCTATCCAAAATGAATTTAAAGGATCAGTTTCTATAGCAGATTTAATAGTTTTAGGCGGAAATGTAGGCGTGGAGCAAGCTGCAAAAAATGCTGGACATTCTGTAACTGTTCCATTTGCACAAGGTAGAGGAGATGCATCGCAAGAACAAACAGATTTAGAATCTTTTGGCTATTTAGAGCCATTAGCAGATGGTTTTAGAAACTATATGAGTTCTAAATTAAATGTAAAAGCAGAAGATTTATTAATAGATCGTGCCAATTTACTATCGTTGTCTATTCCAGAAATGACAGTGCTTGTTGGTGGACTTCGTGTTTTAGGCGCAAATTATGATGGCTCTAAACATGGTGTATTTACAAATAATGTTGGACATTTAACTAATGACTTTTTTACAAACATTCTAGACTTCTCGTTAACGTGGAAAGCAGCAAATGCTGAAGAAAAAGAATTTATTGGTCGTGATCGTAAAACAGGAGCCATGAAGTTTTCTGGGACGCGCGCAGATTTAATATTTGGATCTAACACAGAGCTTAGAGCTGTAGCAGAAGTGTATGGCGCAAATGATGGCGAAGCCAGATTTGTAAACGATTTTGTTGCTGCTTGGACTAAAGTGATGAATTTAGATCGTTTTGATTTGTAATAATTACGAGTTACAATAGTTATAGAAAAAGGAATGCGTTTTTAGATGTGTTCCTTTTTTTATATAATAAAACAATGGAAGACATAAATACATTGTTTTAAAGTATTAGAAGCCAAGAATCAACGTGGTTTCTATTCCATTAATTTTTACAACTTATTTTGATAATGAAACTGCAACCAAAATTTTAATGTAACATAAAGCACCAATTAACATAAAAGACGCTTCTGCTAGTACAGCCTTAATAAATGTTAGTTTTAAGGTGAGTTTAGCTTAATTCAGGATGTGTCTTATTTTTGTTTATCGGTTTCGGTTTCGGCTTTGAGTAGTTGCGTGGTTTAGCACTTAACTTTGTAAGTACTCACCATACTTAAAATTCTCCAGGATTTTCAGACGTTGGTATAAGTAAGCAATTACTTATACCCATTGTTGTACAGCGTTTTCTTATTCTTTAAACATTTTTGACAATGATTTTAAACACGGACTAACATCAAAGTACAATCCTTCTAATTTGTCTTCATTTTCTGCAATAGTTAAATAATCGTAATGTTCAATCAAACTTTGTGAGCCTCCAAATTGTAATCCAAGAAAGTTTAATAAATCATATTCGTGTGAGGTGTAAATTACATAAAACGCTTCTTTTTTACTTTTCCCATTCCCTGAACTCATCAAAGCATCTACAATAATTCGTAGTTGATTTACTCTTTTGTCAAAAGATTCTTTATTTCCTAATTTTTCTAATGAATATAGTTGGTAATTTATTGCATTTAAATTAAATGGATTTTCAAAGAGCATTTTATTAGTAAATTCAACAATTCTATTTAAATCTAAACTGTCCATTTTTTCTTTTCGAAGCACAACTCTTAAGCTATCTCTATAATCTGAACGTGAATATGGGGAATAATTTTTATCAAAAATGTAACCATAATACAAATGCCTTTTTTCGTCTAAAGTCATTGTTGAATCAGCTTTTTGAAATCTGCTCATTAAAGTTTTGTAGAAAAGATTCGATTTCTTCTTTTTGATATTTTTCTCAATTTTCTTGTAATTAGGTTTTTCAAAATCCCAATCTTGAGAATAAGATAAATGACCTATTAATATGAATGTGATTAAAATTATTTTTTTCATTGTCGTTTTGTTAAATGCTTTACAACATATAACGAATATAATTCCGTATTAATATTTTATATTCGAAGTTAAACGAATTTAGTAGAAAAACTTTATAATGTCAAGTATCTATAAAAAATAAAAAAACCACCTTGCTATTGCAAAGTGGTTTAATAAATTCTCATTTTTATTTTTCTATTACTTATCTATAGAGCCTAAAACACGTTTCATAAATGTATTTAAAGCTTCTTTTTTAGGCGTACCTTCTTTAGTCATTTTATTAACTTCTAAAGCGCCATACATATTAGAAATAAGTTCTCCAATAACGTCTAACTCTTCGTCTTTTAAAGAAGGGACTTCTGTTAAGGCTTCTAAAGTTTCTATAGTTTCAACAACAAAATCTTCATCGTTGTCTTCTATAAATTGTGTGAGGTGTTTTATAACTGGTAATTTCATCTCATCTTCCGTCTTCCCAAAGGGAAGAAACTATTTTTAGTTATTACTAATTTTATTTTTGTTTCAAAAGCTGTTCTCGATACAAAACCGATAAAAAAAATCAGATTCACTCGAACTGACACTTTTTTTTAATTTCCGCTTTAGCGAAAATATTATAGGTGTTAAGCGACTTCGTTTACTAATTCTTTTAACACATCAAACTTGTTAGTCTGTGTTTGATTTACAAATTTTCCGTCTTTAAAAGTAGCAAAGGTTGGTAAATTATCTACAGTTGCTAATTGTCTTGATTCCGGAAATTTTTCAGCATCTGCAATAACAAAGGTAATATCCTCTAATTCTGAAGCTAATTTTTTAACCTTTGGTTTCATAATACGACAGTTACCACACCAAGTCGCAGAATATTGTACGACTACTGTTTTATTATTATTAACGATTTCATTTAAGTTATCTTGATCTAATTCTTTAAGCATAATTTTAATTTTTTGATATTAAAAATCCAAACTCCAAAAGCAATTTTCGAAGTTTGGATTATAATTATTTATTTTAATTTAGTTTGCGTGAGCAGCTAAGTATTCTGCAACGCCATCTCTGTTCGCATGCATTGCATCTTTACCTTCTTCCCAGTTTGCAGGACAAACTTCTCCTTTTTCTTGTACATGTGTTAAGGCATCGATAATACGTAAAAATTCGTTTACGTTTCTACCAATAGGCATGTTGTTAACACCTTCGTGTTGTACAATTCCGTCCTCATCAATTACGTAAGTTGCTCTATAAGTAACGTTGTCTCCTTCTACAATTACTAAACCAGTTTCTTCATCGTAATGTTGGTTAGTAATGTCTAAAATTTGTAAAGCAGAAGCTAAGTTACGATTTGTATCTGCTAATAATGGGTAAGTTACACCTTCAATACCTCCATTATCTTTTGGAGTATTTAACCAAGCGAAGTGCACTTCTGGAGTATCACAAGAAGCACCAATTAGCATTGTGTTTCTTTTTTCAAACTCAGCTTTGGCAGCTTCAAAAGCGTGTAATTCTGTTGGGCAAACAAAAGTAAAATCTTTTGGGTACCAGAATAATAATACTTTCTTTTTATTCTTTTTCGCTTCTTCAAGAACGTTTATTTTAAAGGTATCACCCATTTCGTTCATTGCATCTACATTAAAATCTGGAAACTGTTTTCCTACTATTGCCATTGTAATAAAATTTAAAAATTAATATGTTATTTTATACGTACAAAGGTACAATAGATGTCCAAATTTTTAGCCTAACAAAATCTTAAAATCCTATCTGACTATAAGTTTTAATTATAATAAAATTATTAAACTATAATCTTAGGCTATTTGTTGTTAAGTTGTTTGATTTTTATTGAGAATGCAGCAAAAAGTAGGGTCATAAACGGACTTATAATGCTAAAAAACGCATAAGGAATATAGGCAGTAGCACCAGCGTAACCAAATAACACTTTAGAGTGGTATGCACCACAAGTATTCCATGGAATTAATACAGAAGTCACAGTACCAGAGTCTTCCAAAGTTCTACTTAAATTTTCAGGAGCTAACCCTCTATCCTCATAGGCTTGCTTAAACATCTTACCAGGCACAACTAATGCTAAATATTGGTCTGATGCTGTTAGATTTAAAGCCAAACAGCTTGCAACAGTACTTGCAAATAAGCCAAATGTTGTGGTTGCCATATTGAGCAAAGATTTTGTGATTCTAGACAATGCTCCAATAGCATCCATTACACCTCCAAATACCATTGCGCATACTATTAACCAAATAGTTCCTAACATACCTTTCATTCCACCAGATGTAAACAAATCGTTTAATTCTGCACTAGAAGTTTCAACAGCTGTATCTACAGTTAAGGCATTCATAACACCTTGATAAGCGGACTGAAAATTTAAAGTTTCAGCTCCAGCAATTTTTACAATAATATCAGGTTGCATTATTAAAGCCGCTGCGCCTCCTAGTAAAGAACCAGTGAGTAATGCAATTAATGGAGGTGTTTTTTTAATAATCATAACAATTACTAAAACAGGAACAATAAATAACCATGGACTGATGTTAAATGCATTATCTATTGCTGCTAACTTATCGTCTATTTGAGGTGTTCCAGTTGTATCTAAATTTAATCCTATAATAATAAAAATTATGAGTGTAATTACTATAGTAGGTACAGTAGTATAAGCCATATATTTAATATGACTAAAGAGCTCTCCGCCTGCCATTGCTGGTGCTAAGTTTGTGGTGTCACTAAGTGGCGACATTTTATCTCCAAAATATGCTCCAGAGAGTACTGCTCCAGCTGTCATTCCAACAGAAATCCCTAAGCTTTCTCCAATGCCAATTAGTGCAATACCTACAGTGGCAGAGGTGGTCCAAGAACTACCAGTCGCTATGGAAATTATAGAGCAAATAATTACACAAGCAGCTAAAAAAATTGTTGGGTTTAATATTTGTAGTCCATAATAAATCATTGTTGGAATAATACCACTTATTAGCCATGTTCCGGCTAAAGAGCCTACCATTAATAATATTAATAATGCTCCAGTTGTAGATTTTACGTTTTCGGCAATTTCCTCAATCATTCTTCTGTAAGGCACTTTATTTCTAAAACCAACAATAGCAGCAACAGCAGCGCCAAGTAATAAAATAAACTGGTTGCTTCCACTTAATGCGTCATCTCCATATACATAAATATTATATGCTAGCATACCAACTAATGCAAAAACAGGTATTAATGCTTCCCAAATATTTAATTCTTTATTGTTTATTATTTTTTGATCTTCAATTTTAGTTTCAGAAAGATTATCGTCTTGCATAAGAGTTAGTTTTTTTAGATATGTAATGTTACGATTTTACAAGAAGTTATGCAAATTGATATAAATTTGCTAATTATATGGATTCAATAACTCAAATTGTACTTGGAGCGGCTTGTGGAGAAGCTGTTTTAGGAAAAAAAATAGGAAATAAAGCCTTGTTGTTTGGTGCTATTGGTGGTACGATTCCTGATTTAGATGTCTTTATTGGCAGATTTTTTTACACTAATGAAATAGATATTATGCTGTTTCATCGTGGCTTTATGCATTCATTTTTATTTTCTGTTTTAGGCGCTTTTTTGTTTGGATGGTTTACGTTTAAACTTTACAATACTGGCAAGCGAATTCATACAACGACTTTAAAAGATTGGATGTTATTATTTTTTTGGTCGCTATTTACACATTCTATTTTAGATGCCTTTACTCCTTATGGCACGCAATTATTTGCTCCATTTTCTAATTATAGAGTAGCTTTTAATAACATTGCTGTTGCAGATCCTGCTTATACATTACCTTTTTTAATTTGCAGTATTGTACTGTTATTTTTTAAAAGAAACACCTTTAAAAGAACACTATGGTTAAAATTAGGATTAGGAATAAGCTCGCTATATATGTTGTTTACACTTGGAAATAAAATGTATATAAATTCTATTTTTAAAGCCTCTTTAGTTGAAGATAACATTGAATACTCTCGTTTTAGCGCTCAACCTTCAATTTTAAACAACTTATTGTGGTATGGAATTGCAGAAACCGATACTTCTTATAAAGTAGCTTATTATTCGTTGTTGGATACTAGTAACCGATTTTCCGAATGGCAAGAAATTCCTAAAGTAAGAGCAATTAGTGCATCAGAATTTAAAGAATTAAAAGAGTTGTCGTGGTTTAGTAATGGGTATTTTAATGTCGAAAAAATTTCGGAAAACAACTATTTGTATAATGATTTACGCTATCCTTTAGTAAAGACTAAAAATGGTTACGAATCTGTTTTTAGTCTATCACTTTTTAAAGAAAATAACAGATTAAATATGAAACCTTTTGCACCTAAAGTTGATGATTTTGGAGAGACGATGTCTGAGCTTTGGAAACGGATGAAAGGAATTTGATTTTAGTGTTTAGTAACTATATTTTAAGTAAATAATTTTAATTAGTTTTCACCATTCACCATTCACCATTCACCATTCACCATTCACTATTCACTATTCACTATTCACTATTCACTATTCACTATCTAAGCCATTTTAGCATCTAAAACACCAACTTCAATCATACAATTTTTCATCATAGTAAACGTACGTTCAATATCTGCATCCAACCCAATAGAAAAACGAATTAACCCATCGCTTAATCCCATTTCTGCTTGTTCATCTTCAGGTATTTCGGAAGATGTAGAACTTCCAGGAGCAGAAAATAAAGTTTTATAAAATCCTAAACTTACTGCTAAATAGCCTAAGTTTTTTTCTTGCATTAATTCCATTAATGTATTGGCTTTTTCTAATGAGCCAACATCAATTGTTAACATGCCTCCAAAACCGTATTTTTCATTCATCATCGATTTAAAAAGCTCGTGTGATGGATGAGAAGCTAAACCAGGATACACTGTTTTTAATCCTAAATCTTGAAACTTTTCAGCTAAAAACGTTGCATTATAGCTGTGTTGTTGCATTCTAATGTGTAACGTTCTTAAATTTTTAAGAATTGAAGCTGCACGTAAACTATCCATTGTAGAGCCAAGTAGCATACAAGCACCATCGTTAACGTTTCTTAAATCGTCAATAAATTCTTGTGTTCCACAAATAACGCCACCAACAGTATCGCTAGAGCCATTAATAAATTTTGTTAAACTATGGATTACAATATCTGCGCCTAATTTAGCAGGTGAAACAGATAAAGGCGAAAACGTATTATCTACTACTAATTTTAAATTGTGTTTTTTTGCCAATTTCGCTAGGCCTTTAATATCTGCAACCTCTAATAAGGGATTACTAACAGATTCGCAATACAGCACTTTAGTATTTGGAGTGATTGCAGCTTCTACAACCTCTAATTTCGTAATATCTACAAACGTAGTTTTTATATTAAAACGCGGTGTAAAGTTTTTTAAAAAAGCGTATGTTCCACCATAAATTGTTCGGCTAGACACAACATGATCTCCAGCATCACACAATTGCATGAGTACAGGAGTTATTGCTCCCATTCCAGAGGCACAAACATTTGCAGTTTCTGTACCTTCCATAGCAGCAAGTGCTTCTCCTAAATATAAATTAGAAGGTGTGGAGTGGCGCGAATATAAGTAACAACCATCTGCATTACCTTCAAAAGTATCAAACATTGTTTTTGCCGATAAAAAAGTATAAGTAGAAGAGTCTGAAATTGAAGGGTTGACACCTCCAAATTCACCAAAATATTGTAAATCTTGAATATTGTTTGCTGGTTTAAAAGCCATAATTATAGAGTTTAGATTATCTGAATTGTTTCAGAAACACATCAAAATTGGTTATAATTAGAATATTAATCAATAGATTTATTTATATTTAGTTTTTAAAACTATATTTTAACTAAATAGCAGTTAAATTTTAATAATTTTTTTAAAGATTTGCTATTTAACTGAAAATTTTTCAATTATGACCTTTGATTTAACAGATAACAAATTAATAGAATTGCTTCAAGAAAATTCTAAACAAACCAGTAAAGAGTTGTCCCATAAGCTAAACTTATCGGTTACTGCTGTTTACGAACGTATTAAAAAGCTCGAAAACAATGGTATAATCGATAAATACGTTGCTTTAATTAAAAAAGAAAAAATTGATAAAGCATTTGTTGCTTTTTGCCATATAAAATTAGAAAAGCATGCACAAGACTATGTAATTAAATTTGAAAAAGAAGTTGCCAAGCTAAGTGAAGTCATGGAGTGTTTTCATATTAGTGGAGATTACGACTATTTGCTTAAAGTTATTGTAAAAGATGTGGAAGCCTTTAGAGAGTTTATGGTTAATCGATTAACTAAAATAAGCCACATTGGTAGTACACATAGTATGTTTGTAATTAATGAAGTGAAGCATACCACAGCTATTAGTATTTAGTTAGAAAATTAATAATTTGTTATCAATGCAGTCTTTTACTTATAAAATATTAGAGTTTGTTATTCTATTTATTGCTGTGCCAATTAGTTTTGCAATAGAGTTTTCTATTTGGATAAAAGTTATTATTGCATTAATTGGTTTTGGATATGTTTTATATGTACTGCTCAAAATCAATAAAAATAAATTAAGGATTAAAAACAATTTAAATTGGAGTAAGTTTTTTAAGCAAACAAGCATTAAGCTCCTTATAATAGCTATTTTAACTACACTTTTTGTTTATTTCACTACACCTTCAAATTTATTTTTAGTGCTGTTGGAAAAACCTTCTTTGTGGTTATTTATACTGATTATATACTCTGTATTTTCAGTATATCCACAAGAATTAATTTACAGGACGTTTTATTTTCAACGTTATGAGAACATTTTTAAAAATAAAAAGGTCTTCATTTTTATAAACGCTATTGTATTTGCTTTAGCACATTTATTTTTTAAAAACAGTTTGGTAATCGTGCTTACATTTTTAGGTGGATTGTTATTTGCTTTTACATTTTATAAAACAAAATCTACACTTTTGGTAACAATAGAGCATGCTATTTATGGGTGTTGGTTATTTACAGTTGGAATGGGTGAGTTATTAGGCTTCCCAAGTTGAAAAAATAATCTATATTAGTGGCGCTATTAATCAATATATTATGAACCACAAACAAATAAAAGACCTTTACAAGTCTATATTTAAATCTTACGATACACCATTTTTAGAAACACATATTAAAAAAATTATTGAGCTAGACACTCATATTCCTTACAATTCAACCTTTTTTTGCATAACCAATACTCAAAAGTTAACGTTTGAATTTGTAAGTAAAAACTACTCAGCCTGCTTAGGGTTAAAGCCTAATGAATTAAAAGAAAAGGGAATGCGCTATTTTTGGAGTCGTATTCATCCAGATGATCTTGAAGCTTGGTTAAGTGCTTTAAAACAACTTATGGAGTTTACTCTTGGCGAAATACCAGACGACAAGCGAGACGAAGCAAACTACACATGGAATTTCAGGTTTAAAAATGCAAACAATACGTACGTAAATATTATACAAAACACAACGCCTTTAGCTTTCGATTCCGATAAAAAACCAATAATTGGTTTGGCACATTACACTGTTTTAGATGGCGCATTAAAATTGCCAATTACTGCAACTGCAAAGTTATTAAATGAACAAAACGAATACGAAACAATTTACTACAATAACTTGTCTCAAAAATTATTATATAAAAGCATAAGCAATAGAGAGCGCGATGTAATACGACTGTTAATGATCAATAAATCGAGTAAAGAAATTTCTGAAAAACTAAATATTAGTTCACACACAGTAGATACACATAGACGTAACATCCTTAAAAAGCTAAATATTTATTCGACAGGAGAGTTAGTTGGCATGCTTAAAATAGACAAATCACTAATTTAAAAAATAATTTACTCAAATTAAGTATTGTGAGTACCGTTTAATTTAAAGATTTTTACACTGCTATTAATCACTATCTAGGGTTCACATATCCCTAAGCCTATTCTTATTATTTAATTATAAGAGTAGGCTTTTTTTATTTCCCAAGCTTATTAAACGGCCTTAATCATTTTTATTAATAAATAAACTTTAATCAGATATAAATTTCATTGTTTCGTATTCGCAATTCGTCAATCAAAATTGTACTTTTGTATTAGTTTTAATAAATTTTATAAAATTAGTATATATGAGTCAATACGATGTAGCAGTAATAGGTTCTGGTCCTGGTGGATACGTAGCAGCAATACGTTGCGCACAATTAGGTATGAAAACTGCGTTAATTGAAAAATATTCAACATTAGGAGGAACGTGTTTAAACGTAGGTTGCATACCAAGTAAAGCACTTTTAGATTCGTCACATCACTACGAAGATGCTGTAAAGCATTTCGAAGAGCATGGTATCGATATTCCTGGAGAAATCAAAGTGAATTTAAAGCAAATGATTGCTCGTAAACAAAGTGTAGTGGATACAACTACAGGAGGAATTGATTTTTTAATGAAGAAAAACAAAATCGATGTTTACGAAGGTGTTGGTAGTTTTATAGATGCTACGCACATTAAAGTAACTGGTAAAGATGCTACTGAAATTGAAGCAAAAAACACCATTATTGCAACAGGATCTAAACCATCGAGTTTGCCATTTATAAATATTGATAAAGAACGCATTATTACTTCAACCGAAGCTTTAAAACTTAAAGAAATCCCTAAACACATGATTGTGATTGGAGGAGGAGTAATTGGTTTAGAACTAGGACAAGTCTATAAGCGTTTAGGTGCAGAAGTAACTGTAATAGAGTACATGGATCGCATAATACCAACTATGGATGCCGCATTGTCTAAAGAGTTAAACAAAGTCTTTAAAAAGGCTAAGTTTAAAATGAATATGTCTCACAAAGTAAAATCTGTGGAACGCGTTGGAGACGAAGTTATAGTAAAAGCCGACAATAAAAAAGGAGAAGAAGTAGAGTTTAAAGGCGATTACTGTTTAGTCTCTGTTGGACGACGTCCTTATACAGACGGTTTAAATACTGAAGCTGCAGGAGTAAAACTAACAGACAGAGGTCAAATTGAAACCAATGCACATTTACAAACAAATATTCCAAATATTTACGCTATTGGAGATGTTGTAAAAGGCGCAATGTTGGCGCATAAAGCTAGTGAAGAAGGAACTATGGTTGCCGAAATTATTGCTGGACAAAAACCACATATAGATTACAACTTAATTCCTGGTGTTGTATATACTTGGCCAGAAGTTGCTGCAGTTGGTAAAACAGAAGAAGAGCTTAAAGAAGCAGGAGTTAAATACAAATCTGGTTCTTTCCCAATGCGAGCTTTAGGAAGAAGTAGAGCAAGTATGGATATTGATGGATTTGTAAAAATCCTTGCTGATGAAAAAACAGACGAAATTTTAGGTGTTCACATGATTGGAGCACGTTGTGCAGACTTAATTGCAGAAGCAGTAGTTGCTATGGAATTTAGAGCAAGCGCAGAAGATATCACAAGAATGTCACACGCACATCCAACATTTGCTGAAGCTATTAAAGAAGCCGCATTAGCAGTAGATGATCGTGCTTTACATGTATAGAATATGATAATAGAACCAAAAACAAGAGGCTTTATATGTTTAACTGCACATCCAAAAGGTTGTGAGCAAAACGTAATAAACCAAATAGAATATATTAAAGAACGACCAGTAAAAAACGGTCCTAAAAAAGTATTGGTAATTGGTGCTTCCACAGGTTTTGGGTTAGCATCTCGTATTACTAGCGCTTATGGATCTAATGCTGCGACAATTGGTGCTTTTTTTGAAAAACCACCAACCGAAGGTCGTCCTGCATCTCCTGGTTGGTACAACAGTGCTGCTTTTGAGGCGCAAGCACACAAAGATGGCTTGTATGCTAAAAGTATAAATGGCGATGCGTTTTCGAACGAGATTAAAGCAGAAACTATAGACCTTATTAAAAAAGATTTAGGCGAAATAGATTTATTAGTTTACAGTTTAGCCTCTCCAGTACGTACTCATCCTGATACAGGAGAGCGTTTTAAATCGGTATTAAAACCAATTAGCAGTACGTTTACAGACAATACTGTAGATTTTCATACAGGAGAAGTTAAAGAAGTAACTATAGAGCCTTGCACACAAGAAGAAATTGATAATACAGTTGCAGTAATGGGAGGCGAAGATTGGCAAATGTGGATCGACCAGCTTAAAGCAGCAGGTGTTTTATCTAAAGAGTTTAAAACCGTTGCCTATTCTTATATTGGACCTTCATTAACCGAGGCTGTGTATAGAAAAGGAACAATTGGTCGTGCAAAAGACCACTTAGAAGCTACAGCTTTTAAAATTACAGATGCGCTAAAAGACCTTAATGGAAAAGCATACGTTTCTGTTAATAAAGCTTTAGTCACTCAAGCAAGTTCTGCAATTCCTGTAATCCCTTTATACATTTCGTTATTATATAAAATAATGAAAGCCGAAGGTATTCACGAAGGTTGTATAGAACAAATTGAGCGCTTGTTTAATGCACGTTTATATGCTGAAAATTTAGAGTTAGATGAAGAAGGTCGTATTAGAATAGACGATTGGGAAATGAGAGACGATATCCAAGCAAAAGTATTAGAACTTTGGAAACAAGCTACAACCGAAACCTTACCAGAATTAGGCGATTTAGAAGGCTATAAAACCGATTTCTTTAATCTCTTTGGTTTTGATGTTGAGGGAATAGATTATAATAAAGATGTTAACGAAATGGTTAGTATTCCAAGTATAGAATCATAATCTACACATATAATTTTATAAAAAAGCGAATCTAATTTAGGTTCGTTTTTTTGTTTTTAATACTGTTCCAAAAGTTTTAAAACATCCTTTTTATAACTTCTACTAATGGATAAATCTTTGTCTTTTATACTAATATGTTCATTAGTAAAGGATTTTATATGTGATAAAGCAACAATATACGATCTGTGTATTCTTAAAAAAGCATTTTTTGGTAGCTTAACTTCAATAGCTGTAATGGTTTCGCGAGTAACAACAATTGTGTTTTTTAAATGTATTTTTAAATAATCGCTATAACTTTCAATGTAAATAATAGTATTAAAATCAATTTTCACCATGCGTCTTTCCGAACGTACAAACATAAAGTCATTACTTTCGTTTTGTGTTTCAACTTTAGAATTTGTTTCAGTAAAAACTTTAAAATAATTATTTACTGCTTTAAGTAAACGCTCAAATGCAATAGGTTTTAGTAAATAATCTACAGCTTGGAGTTCAAAACCTTCCACAGCATAATCTCTATAAGCTGTTGTAAAAATTATTTTAATATTTTTATTTATGGATTTGGCAAAGGAAATTCCAGAAATTTCAGGCATATTAATATCTAAAAACACCAAGTCTATAGTATGATTACTAATCACATTAAACGCTTCCATAGCATTGCTACAACTCGCAACTACAGTAATAGTGTCTATTTTTGACAAATGTGTAGCAATAATTTCTCTTGCAATAGTTTCGTCGTCTACAATTAAACAGGTTATGTTTTTTTTAGTTGCCAATTAATTTTGGATTAGTTTTAGGGTTACTTTAAATAAATTTTCAGTACTATTTATTGCTAAATCATGTTTGTTTTTATATAATAAATCTAAGCGTTTTTGTATGTTTTGCAAACCTATACCTTGATTTTTTTGCTGTTGTTTAGTGTTAGTGTTTTCAATATAAAAGTCAATACCTTCTTTATTATAAGCTAATTCAATATTAATATTTAAAACGCCATTGTTAAGTGTTCCATGTTTAAAGCTGTTTTCAATAAATGGCAATAAAAGCATTGGAGCAATCATAATGTTTTTGTTACTATTTTTAATATTAAAAACAACATTAAGGCTGTCGTTAAAACGCATTTTTTCTAGTGAGATATAATCTTTCAAATGGTGTATTTCATCGGTTAATAATACAAAAGGCTTATCGGCTTTATAGAGTAAATAATCTAAAAGATTAGAGAGCTTTAATATCATTTCTGGTGTTTGGTCTGCTTTTTTTAAAGCAAAACCATACATAGTATTTAGCGTATTAAACAGAAAATGCGGATGAATTTGCATTTTCAAATAATTGAGTTCTTGCTCTTTTAATAGTAATTGCGTTTCTAAAATTTTGGTTTCTAGTACTTTAGTTTTTTCGGCGTGTTTTAAATTCAATTTTAACAATTTAAAAGCACTAACAATTATGACTACTAAATAGACAGCTGTAGTTACCAGAATACTGTTTCTTGTCACAGGATTCATATCTGCATAATTAGAATTCGATAAATATAGAAGGCTAAAAAAGATGGATACCATTATTAAATATCCAGAAATTATTATAGTATAAACGCTGTAAAGAGTGAATTTAAAATACCGTTTAGTGACTAAATATTCTGGTATTAATTTATAAATCGAAACATAGGTAGTTGCTATTGTAATTGGCATTAAAAATAAGGAAAACGTTAAGGTTTCTTTATAATTTTTACTTCCAGCATCAAAAAAGTAAGTGTAAAAAACAAGTACAATACACCAAAATGCGAAGTGTAATATGCATTGCGCTATTTTTTTTAAAATGAAGGATTTGGTAAACATGCCATTTAATAATCTACAATAATACTATATTTTTTATATGCTTTTAGGTTTTGTAGACGAACAACTGTTTTAGAACTGGATTTAACATTTATGTTATATCAATTGCTAAATGTGTTAATAGTCGCATATTTTAAATTATAGAGAATGAACTGAGTATGTTTGTTTCCAACATAACTTAAATTATTACTTATGAATAAAATAATTAGTGTCATTATATGTATTATAATTTGCAAATGTATTAATGCTCAAAATATGGAGCAATTAAACGAGTTTATTGATGTACTCTACGAAAACGATAAATTTATGGGAAGCCTTAGCGTTTTAAAAGAAGGAAATCTTATATTTAATAAATCCGTAGGTTATAGTCAAATAATAAATAACGAAAAACAACCAATTACAGAAACTTCAAAATTTAGAATAGGTTCGGTTACTAAAACATTTACAGCAGTAATGATTTTTCAGTTAGTGGACGAAGGAAAAATTAATTTAGATTCAAAATTAGCTAATTACTTTCCAAAAATTAAAAACGCAAATCACATTGCAATTGCTAATCTATTAAATCATAGTAGTGGTTTGTTTAATATTCCTAGAGACGAAAACTTCAATGAGCATAAGCCAATCACTAAAAAGGAAATGTTAGATTTAATACAATCTCATGATGTAGATTTTCAACCAAATGAAAAAAATGAATATAGTAACACCAATTATATTCTACTAGGCTATATTATTGAAAATATAGAAAACACTTCTTATAATAAAGCTGTACAAAAACGTATTATAAACAAGCTAGAATTACAAAACACGTATTATGGAGACGTTATAAATACAGAAAACGAAGAGTGTTTATCTTATTTTTTTAACGATGATAATTCTTTATACGAAGCAAAACAAGCACACTTAAGTAATCCAGGAGGAGCAGGAGCAATGGTTTCTAATTCTAAGGATTTAGTGGTTTTTATGGATGCGCTTTTTAATAATAAATTAATGTCCGAAACTAGTTTTAAAACTATGACCACTATAAATGGAGAATATGGTAGCGGAATTTTGAGTGCTAAAAAAGGTGGTAAAATAATTTTTGCACATAACGGAAGTATTGATGCCTTTAAATCTATGGTTGTTTATATTCCAGAACATAAAATTAGTATTGCAATAACTGCTAATGCACTTAATTATAGACTAATGCCAATAGTATTTAATGTAATGGCAGCAATAGAAGATAAAGCATTAGATTTTCCAAATTTTGGTAGTGTAGTTTTAACAAAAGTAGAGTTGCAAAACTATGAAGGTGTTTATACCTGCGAAAATCTGCCATTTAATTTAGTATTTAAATCCGATGGTAAAATTTTAAAAGGTGCTCCAGAAGGAAGAGACCCAAAGGTGTTAAAAGCGACAGGAAAAGATGTCTTTAATTTAGATGGCTTAGGAGTAGCATTGCATTTTAATTTAAATGAAAACACTTTAATATTTAAGCAAGCAGGAGAACCAGAGAAAAAATGTAGTAAACAATAATTTCAATCCAGAAAAAGGTTTGGTAGTTTCAGTAGCTAATGTTGTTATCTATCGCAAATACCTTTTTTAATTAAACACTATTAATACATTTGTATAACATTAATTAATAACAACACTTATGAAATTTTCAACTATTCTATTATCCAATTATTTTACAGAAGGAGGTACGCTTATGATGTCTCTAATATTAATTTGTTTACTATTATCTATATTCTTTTTAGTAATGGGATTTTTAACAATTAGTACAAACAATATAAAGTCTAAAAAAATGCTTCGTTTGGCTGTAGATAGTAGTTTATTAGGTTTAGTTTTAGGCTTTTTAGGTTCTGTACTAGGTTTAATTTCTGCTTTCGATACTATTGAAGCTATTGGTAACCCAGATCCTTCAGTTTTTGCGGCTGGACTTAAAATATCCTTAATAACAGCAACTTTTGGTTTATTAACTTTTGTAATTGCTAGAGTTGGAATTTTAATTTTAAAAGGATTCCAAAAAGAGTGATTTTTTAGATAATTCTATAATTTAAAGAGCAAGCTTTGATTTTTAAGAGTTCGCTTTTTTTTATTACAATTCTTTAGTTAAATCTCTAATGCGTAAGCGTTTACTGTAATCGTATTCATTTATATCTCGCACAAAACAATGCTCACTAATAGTGTCTGCTTTTACTTTTGTAGCTAGCTCTTCTACAGTGCAAGGACCAAATTCTTCGGATTCTGAGATGTAATAAAATTGGTGTTCGTAAATAAGTGAAGTGGCTTTCTTTTTGTATTTTTCTCTTAGAAATGCTCTTACATCATCAATAGAGTTGACACCAGTTTCGTGAGTACTTTCGTTTATAAATAAGGCATAACCATCATTATCTTCGCGATCCAACACCAAAACGTCATCATCTTTAAAGTAAGCTTTTACTGTAATTAGTCCATCTTCAGTTTCAATTGAAAACGTGTTTTTAAAATCAATACACCATGAGGTTTCACTATTAGTATCGTTTTGTTTTATCGTCAGGATATTTTCATCCTTAAACACATAAACGGCTTTTTTTTCGACAATACCATTAACTAAAACCCACTTCTGATTGATAAAAAGGGAGTCGTAATGCATCTGGTAATCAAACGATTCTAAATTAGGAAGTATGTCAAAAATTTGAGACTGCATTAATTAGGTTAGAAAGGGTTAAGAATAAAACTAACGAAAAAATCAATGCTTTATTTTAATTTTAGAAATTTTTCGACAAATGGTAAGTTTTAATTTAAAATTGAAAAGGTAAATTTTACTTTTTCTTATTTCTCTTATTGTAGTTTTTATCGCCTTTTGTCTTTGGCTTTTTATATTTAGCAGCCATTTTAAATTTATACGAACCTCCTAAATTTTCTTTTCTGTTTTTTTCTTTCTTTTCGTGGAAAGCAGGTCCAGGAGCATCTTCATCTTTGCGTTTTATTGGATTGTAACGCTCTTTTATAACAGTACGTTCTTCTTCAATTAATTCTTTTGAAACTTCAACACTTTCAGGAATTTCAACTTTTGGAATTTCCATTTGCATTAACGCCTCAATAGCTTCAAGCGAGTTCTGTTCTTTTTCAGTAGAAAAAATTAAAGATTGTCCTTCGCGTTCTGCACGTCCAGTTCTACCAATTCTGTGCATATAGTTTTCTGGATAATCTGGTGTATCAAAATTTATAACATGCGAAATATTATCAATATCCAAACCACGAGCCATAACATCTGTAGCCACAAGAATTCGGTTTTCTCCAGCTCTAAATTGTTCGATACTTCGTAATCTGTAATTTTGCGTTTTATTAGAGTGAATAACACAAAGCTCTGCATTAAAATGCTCGTCTAAAGCTTCGAATAAGCGATCTGCCATACGTTTATTGGATACAAATACTAATACTTTATTAAACGTTTCGGTATCTTTAAATAAGTGTACTAATAAATTTAGTTTGGTGTAATAGTTTGGGACGCTATATTTAGTTTGTGCTATATTTTCTAGAGGTGTACCAGAAACAGCAATCGAAACACGCTGCGGAACGATAAAGAAATCTGAAATTAAGGCATCTACATCTTCAGTCATTGTTGCAGAAAACATAATATTTTGTCTGCGTTCTGGTAGGATATCAAAAATATTAATAAGTTGGTGTCTAAACCCAAGATCCAACATCACATCTACTTCGTCAATCACTAATTTTTGGATAGATTTAAGTTGTAAAACTCTACTCACTGCCAAATCGTACAAACGTCCTGGAGTGGCAACAATAATATCTTGGCCTTGTGCAACTGCTTGTTTTTGAGTGTTTATATTTGTACCTCCATACACACCAAGTACACGTGTGTTAATGTATTTGGCAAGTTTTTCGATCTCCTCAACCACTTGTACAACAAGTTCTCTGGTAGGTACTAAAATTAAAACACGTGGATTTTCTTGCTTTGAGAATTTTAAATTTTTTAGTATTGGCAGCATGTAGGCAAAGGTTTTACCAGTACCAGTTTGCGCAATACCAACCATATCTTTACCACTAGCAACAACATTAAAAGCTTCTGCTTGTATTTCAGTTGGTGTTGTAAACCTTAAATCGTCTAAAGCGTTATATAGAGGCGTGTTTAAATTTAAATCTTGAAAATCCACAATTAATAATTTTCTGCAAAGGTAAATTAATATAATTGTCAATACTTATAAGCTTGTAATCTTTTTAAAGTAAGTTTTAAAATCAGACTTAATTTTCGGTACTTTGTGGTATTGAGAACAACACTAAAACATAAGCCAAAATCCATAGCCAAATTTAAAAGTCAATTACTGGCTTGGAGTCAGCAATTTAACGATGTGGTATGGTTAGATTCTAATTCCGATAACTATCAGGAAAAACAAAAGTATTCTAGCTACGATGCTGTTTTAGCTGTAGATGCCTTTACTAGTATCCAAACGGATTATATTAATGGTTTTGACAAATTAAAAGAATACCAAACCATTACAAAAGACTGGATTTTTGGCTATTTAACCTACGATTTAAAAAACGATGTTGAGCACCTTAAATCCAATAATTTTGATGGATTAGGTTTTCCTGACTTGTTTTTCTTTCAGCCTAAAAAGCTATTTTTTTTTAAAGGAAAAACAGTAAAAATTAAATACTTAAATGCTGTTAGCGATGACCTAAAAGACGATGTGTTTGCAATTGAAAATTTTAGTAGATCTTTAGTAGAAAGCGAGAAGCCTTCAGTTAAAATAAAATTAAGAACTCAAAAAGAAGACTATTTTAGTAAGCTAGATCAAATGCTGGCTCATATTAACAGAGGAGATATTTACGAAGCTAATTTTTGCCAAGAATTTTATGCTGAAAACACTACAATTAATCCATTAGAAACCTACAACAAACTCAACGCTATTTCTCGACCTCCATTTGCAACGTTTTTAAAACTACGTGATAAATATGTGTTATCTGCTTCGCCAGAACGCTATTTAAAAAAGAAGGGTAAAACCATAATTTCGCAACCTATAAAAGGAACAGCAAAACGTAGTGAAAATAAACAAATAGACAACACTTTAAAACAAAATCTCTCTCAGGATAAAAAAGAACGTAGTGAAAACATTATGATTGTTGATTTGGTACGTAACGATTTGTCTAAAACAGCAACAAAAGGAAGCGTTAAAGTGAAGGAATTGTGTAAAGTTTATACCTTTGATCAAGTACACCAAATGATATCTACAGTAGTCTCTAAAGTTTCTAAAATCACACATCCTGTAGATAGTATAAAAACAACCTTCCCAATGGGAAGTATGACTGGAGCTCCAAAAATTTCTGCCATGCACATTATTGAAGATTTAGAAGATGCTAAACGTGGTTTGTATTCTGGTGCAATTGGCTATTTTTCTCCAAAAGGGAATTTCGATTTCAATGTTGTTATTAGAAGTATTTTATACAATGCAACCAATAAATATGTATCGTATTCTGTTGGAGGAGCAATTACAGCTAAAAGTATTCCGTTAAAAGAATATGAAGAGTGTTTAGTTAAGGCAAAGGCGATGCGAACAGTATTGGAGAATTAGAGTTTGCAGTCTCAGTTTTCAGTCTCAGTCTCAGTCTCAGTTTTTCCCAAGAAGATAGTTGCTTATAAGTAATCAAGTTAAATAGTCGTGAAAATTAGTGAAATTCGTGTCTAAAAAAACTTTACGCATGCATTTTTAAACCTCTGCACACCTCTGCGTAATAAAACACAATCTAATAGTTTTATAATCATGAAAATTAGTGCAATTCGTGTCTAAAAAACTTTACGCATGCATTTTTAAACCTCTGCACACCTCTGCGTAATACAACACAATCTAATAGTTTTATAGTCGTGAAAATTAGTGCAATTCGTGTCTAAAATATCTTCACGTATGTATTTATAAACTTCTGCACACCTCTGCGTAATAAAACACAATCTAATAGTTTTATATTCGTAAAAATTAGTGAAATTCGTGTCTAAAAAAACTTTACGCATGCATTTTTAAACCTCTGCACACCTCTGCGTAATACAACACAATCTAATAGTTTTATAATCATGAAAATTAGTGAAATTCGTGTCTAAAATATCTTCACGAGAATAAAAATAATACTAACTTTAGCACGTGTTAAAACCTTTCCAAAAACATATAAACCAAAACCTATCTTTCCTAAAAGGAAGCAAACTCCTTATCGCTATTTCTGGAGGATTAGACTCTGTGGTATTAACACACTTATGTTATCAAGCAAACCTTAAATTTTCTTTAGCACATTGTAATTTCAATCTAAGAGGAAACGAAAGTAATGCAGATGAAGACTTTGTTTTGCAACTTGCTGAAGACCTAGATTTAGAAGTGTTTATAGAACATTTCGAAACCCAAGAATATGCTACAAAACATAAACTGTCCACACAAATGGCAGCAAGAGCATTGCGTTATAATTGGTTTAATGATTTAGCCAATCAGTTACAATTTGACTACATACTCACTGCACATCATGCAGACGATAATCTCGAAACCTTTTTAATTAATTTTACCAGAGGAACAGGTTTAGAAGGCCTAACAGGAATCCCAGAAATTAACGGAAATATTATAAGACCATTATTGCAATTTAAAAGAGAGGAATTAGAAGGCTACGCAAAAAGCAATAGTATTAAATGGAGAGAGGACAGCAGTAACGCTACTACAAAATATTTGAGGAATAAGCTAAGGCATGATGTAATACCTGTTTTAAAAACGTTGAGTCCAGACCTACTGTCAAATTTTAAAAACACACTAAATAATTTAAACGATACAGCAGATATTGTAGAAGAAAGTGTGCAAGCTGTTTTAAAACGAGCTATTTTACAAATAGACGACACTCAAATAAGTTATAAAATTTCAGCACTAATAAAACTCAATAATCCAAAAGCGTATCTGTTTGAAATTTTTAAAAGCTACGGTTTTACACAATGGGACGACATTTATAAGTTGCTTACTGCACAAAGTGGTAAATTGGTCTATTCTGCTACACACCAATTACTAAAAGATAGAGAGACATTAATCTTAACTCAAAACACTTCAAAATTAAATAGCGATACTAAATTTATTGTAAAAACCAACAAGCAATTGCAATTACCAATTGGCATTTTAGAGTTTGAAGAACTAGATTTAGAAACCGTTAAAAACGCAAATACCATCCACGTTGATAAAGATTTGTTAAAATTCCCACTTTCAGTAAGGCAATGGGAAAAAGGAGACTATTTTTATCCTTTTGGAATGCAAGGAAAAAAGAAGTTGAGTAAATATTTTAAAGATGAAAAGCTATCTTTGTTGGATAAAGAAAAAATTTGGATTTTATGTTCTGAAAACAATATCGTTTGGATTATTGGCAAACGCGCTGATAACAGGTTTAAGGTTTCAGAATCCACTAAAAATATATTAAAAATTACTATTACATAATGAAACATTTTTTAGGAATTTTACTAGCATTTATTACGTTTTCGACTTTAAATGCTCAAGATATAAAAGTAAAATGGACAACAGAGGTTGAACAAATTACAGACACAGAATACAACTTAATTTATAAAGCTGAAATTAAAGACAAATGGCATTTGTATTCTCAATTTATTCCAGAAGAAGCGACAATACCAACATCATTTTCTTATAATGAAGATCAATTAGGTGAAACTTTTGAGTTAATTGGAAAAACCGAAGAAGGAAATCCAATAGTAGCCTTTGATAAAGTGTTTCAAATGGATTTGCCTTATTTTGAAAAGGAAGCCACTTTTGTACAAAAAATAAAACTTTTAAAAGGTGATGTTTCTTCAATTGAAGGAGAAGTTAGTTACCAAGCTTGTGACGATGAAAGCTGTATTTTTGAGAGTGAAATTCTAAACTTCAACCTTACTGCTAACTCTTCAGCGAAAGCGAAAAACAACTCACAAATATATGAACCAGTACAATGGTCGTCTAAAGCTAAAAAGCTTTCAGACGATGAATATGAGCTAGAATACACAGCCACACTAGATAATAAATGGCATATTTATTCTCAAAAAGAATTAGAATTAGGTCCAATACCAACAACATTCGATTTTAAATTTCCAAACGTTAACTACAAATTAGAAGGTAAAACCGAAGAATCCCAGACCACAGAAATTTTTGAAGACGCTTTTGGGATGACAGTGTGGTACTTTGAAAACAAAGCTGTTTTTAAACAAAAAATAAAGCTCCTAAACAAAGACGCAAAATATATAGAGGCAGAAGTGGAGTTTCAAGCTTGTGACGATGAAAAATGTTTACCACCAAACACACATTTGTTTAAAACCTCTTTAGATGGTAAAACAGAGACTAAAACAGTAGCAACAATGGATGAGCGAAGCATAGCTTTGTCCAATAAATTAGATTTAGGTGTCACTGGTTGGGATAAATATGAGCAGGAAGATGTGAAGGAAAAAAGTAATTTCACCATATTTCTATTAGGGTTTTTAGGAGGTTTAATTGCGTTATTAACTCCTTGTGTATTCCCAATGATTCCGCTTACTGTATCATTTTTTACTAAAAGTGCAGGCAATGCTCAAAAAGGAATTGGAAACTCCATAATGTATGGCTTCTTTATTTTATTAATTTATTTTTTATTGAGTTTACCATTTCACGTTTTAGATTCTTTAGACCCAGAAATCCTAAATAATGTCTCTACAAATGTGACGCTTAATATTATCTTTTTTGTGATATTTATACTGTTTGCATTTTCATTCTTTGGTTATTTTGAGTTGACTTTACCAAGCTCTTGGAGTAATAAATTAGACAGTAAAGCCAATAGTATTGGAGGTTTAATAGGTGTATTCTTAATGGCTTTAACTTTGGCTATTGTTTCGTTTTCGTGTACAGGTCCTATTTTAGGAACCTTATTAGGTAGCTCATTAACAAGCGATGGAGGAGCCATGCAACTTACACTTGGGATGACAGGTTTTGGTTTAGCCTTAGCCTTACCATTTAGTTTATTTGCTATGTTCCCAAAATGGTTAAACTCATTGCCAAAATCTGGTGGCTGGTTAAACACTGTAAAAGTGGTGCTTGGTTTTATTGAGATTGCACTTGCTTTAAAATTCTTATCTAACGCAGACTTAGTAAAACATTGGGGAATTTTAAAAAGAGAAGTATTTATTGGTCTTTGGATTATAATTGGTATTGGATTAGTATTGTATTTACTTGGTAAAATAAAGTTTCCGCACGATGGACCTTTCAAAAAAATAAGCTTTAGTAAATGGGCTTTTATAATTTTAGTAGCCTCTTTTGTAATCTACTTAATTCCAGGATTAACCAATACAAAATATGCTAATTTAAAATTGTTAAGTGGTTTCCCACCACCTTTGCCTTATAGTATTTATCAAAAGGATTCCGATTGTCCTTTAGGATTAAATTGTTATAAAGATATAGACGAAGGTATTGCAGCTGCAAAAGAACAGAACAAACCAATTATGTTAGACTTTACAGGTTGGGCATGTGTTAACTGTCGTAAAATGGAAGAGCAGGTTTGGAGTAAAGATGAAATTTATAATATGCTTAATGACGAATTTATAATTATATCGCTATACGTAGATGATAAACGTGCACTCCCAAAAGAAGAGCAGTTTAAATATTTAAAACCTAGTGGAAACCTTAAAAACATAAAAACTATTGGAGATAAGTTAGCGACTTTACAGACTATAAATTTCCAAAATAATTCTCAGCCTTATTATGTGTTGCTAAATCATGATATGGAATTATTAAACCATACCATAGCATACACACCAAATGCTGAGGTTTATTTTAAGTGGTTGGAACTTGGATTGAATAATTTTAAGGGAGAAGCACAAGAACAAAACTAAATTTTGAAAACACTAAAAGGAAATATAGTAAACATTGTAAACAAACGCATTTACAAAGGAGAAGTAACTATCGTAGATGGAAAGATTGCAACTATTACAGAAGCAGATAATTCGAGCAATCACTATATTTTACCTGGCTTTGTAGATGCTCATATCCATATAGAAAGTTCCATGTTAGTACCAAGCGAATTTGCTAAACTAGCAGTACAACATGGTACAGTTGCTACAGTTTCCGATCCGCATGAAATAGCCAATGTTTTAGGAGTAGCAGGAGTTGAGTTTATGATTGAAAACGGAAAACAAGTGCCTTTAAAATTTAACTTTGGTGCACCAAGTTGTGTGCCTGCAACCAGTTTTGAATCTGCAGGAGCGATTATAGATGCTGAAGACATTAAAACTCTAATGCAAAATCCAGATATTAAATATTTGGCAGAAATGATGAATTATCCAGGTGTTTTGTTTGATGATGAAGACGTCCTGAAAAAAATAGAACACGCCAAACAAAACAATAAACCAGTAGATGGTCATGCACCAGGAGTTAGAGGAAAAGATATCACAAAATACATTGCAGCAGGAATAAGTACAGATCACGAATGTTTTACTTATGATGAAGCCTTAGAGAAACTCCAAAAAGGAATGAAAATCCTTATTCGAGAAGGTAGTGCAGCAAAAAACTTTGAGGCTTTAATAGATTTATTACCAGAACATTTTGAAAACATGATGTTTTGTAGTGACGATAAGCATCCAGACGATTTAATGATTGATCATATTAATAAGTTATGTGCAAGAGCAGTCGCTAAAAATATAGATGTGTTTAAAGTGTTACAAGCCGCTTGTATTAACCCTGTAAAACATTATAATTTAGAAGTTGGAATGCTTCGAGTTGGTGATGCAGCAGATTGTGTTGTGGTTGAAGATTTAAAAAATTTTAAAACGCTTCAAACCTACATAAATGGTGAATTGGTTTATGATTTCGGAAAAGTAAATATTAAAAATATAGCTTTTAAAAATCTGAATAATTTTAATACTGAAAAGAAAACTATTGAAGATTTTAGAATTAATTCTTCAGCCGAAAAAATTAGAGTAATTGAAGCCTTAGAAGGTCAGCTAGTCACTAATGAACTTATTGAAGAAGCCACTCTTTTAAATGGAAACTTAGTGTCTAATACAGAAACAGACATTCTAAAAATGACCGTTGTTAATCGTTATAATAATGATAAGCCAGCAATTGCATTTATTAAAAATTTTGGATTAAAAAAAGGAGCAATCGCAAGTTCTGTTGGCCACGATTCGCATAATATTATTGCAGTTGGAGTTTCCGACGCAGCTATTTGTAAAGCAGTAAACCTAATTATAGAAAATAAAGGTGGAATTTGTGCAGTTAATTCTTCCGAAGAAAAAATTGTGCCTTTGCCAGTTGCAGGTATAATGAGCGATAAGGATGGAGAAACTATTGGTAAGCAATACGCTGCTTTAGATGTTATGGCAAAAGAGTTAGGCAGCAATTTAAAAGCACCTTATATGACGTTGTCTTTTATGGCATTGTTGGTGATTCCTGCCTTAAAATTAAGTGATAAAGGCTTGTTTAATGGAGATGAATTTAAATTTACAAGCCTAGAAGTATAATGCCAATATTAAATTCTACTTTTAAACCTCCATTTCTATTTAGAAACGGAAATATAGCGACTATATATTCTGGTTTAATTCGTAAGGTAAAATTAGACCAAAAAAGAGAGCGAATAACACTTAGTGATAACGATTTTTTAGATTTAGATTGGAGTTATTCAAAACAAAAATCAAATAAGGTTATCATATTATTACATGGATTAGAAGGCCATGCACAACGACCTTATGTTACTGGGTCTGCAAAATTATTTAATGAAAATGGAGTAGATGCGGTTTGTGTAAATTTTAGAGGCTGTAGTGGAACGCCAAATTTAAAATATTACAGTTACCATTCTGGTGCAACAGAAGATTTGCACGAAGTGATACAACATATTTTAGAACATAAAAACTATTCAGAATTATACATTAAAGGCATTAGTCTTGGCGGAAATATTACTCTAAAATATTTAGGAGAAGATAGAGAGATCCCTAAGCAAGTAAAAGCAGGAATAGCAATTTCTACACCTTGTTTTTTAGAAGGCTCTGCTATAGAGTTACATAAATTTAAAAACAAACCTTATGCAATTCGGTTTAAAAAACATTTAGTAGATAAGTTAATACCAAAATTAAGTCAATTCCCTGAAAACATAAGTGTTAAAGAAGTTAATTCAATTAAAACTTTAAGAGATTTCGATGAGGTTTACACGTCTAAAGCACATGGTTTTAAGGATGCAATTACGTATTACACAAAATCTAGTAGCCTTCAGTTTATACCAACTATTAAGGTGCCAACATTACTTATTAACGCTTTAAACGATTCGTTTTTATCACCAGAATGTTTTCCTGTAAAAGAAGCAAAAAACAACCCTAAAGTATTTTTAGAAATGCCAAATTATGGAGGTCATGTTGGATTTATTCAAAAAGGTGGAATTTATTATAATGAACAGAGAGCTTTAGAGTTTATTAATAATTTATAAACTAATTTTTTACTAAATAGATAAAGATTTATAGACTCATTTCTCGTTTAAATACTATTAGTAGCGTTAAAGAGTAAATAGTTGGTTTTCTCTTTTTTTATTTCTAAATTAGATTTGCCTTATGTCATAAAACACACCTACACTGTTAACCATTTACGTTTAATAACATTAATAATATACCAAAAACAAACCACCATTTATGGCAGATTATGTATTATCTAAGACTTTAAAAGAGGCAATTCATATTTCTCAGGCAATCGCAAGAGAATATTCTCATAAAAATTATGCTCCTGCGCATTTGCTTAAAGCATTAATGCATAAAAACATAGGATTAGTTAAGTATTTAGAAAGCATAGGTCAGGATGGTTATTATGTAGAGGAATGGGCAGAGGTACGCTTAGAGTCACTACCTAAAACCACAAAGGTTCCAGAAAATCCTTCTGCAGACGATAAAGTGGAAGCTGTTTTTTACGAAGCCGATACTATTAAACTAAAATTAGGTTTAGAAGAGGTTAACGAGTTTTGTGCACTTATCGCACTATGTACACCTGGAGTAGGTTTCACTTTTGAGCAATTAAAGTCTTTCTCGTTAACACCAAAAGAAATTTTAGACACATTAACAGTAAATACAGATGGAGAAAAAGGAGCTACTATTGCAACACCTAAAGCCTCAAAACCAAAAGGCGCTACAGGTACACAAACACTATCTCAATATTGTATAGATAAAACTTTAGGCGCAAGTAATAATGAGTTAGATACTATTTCTGGACGTGAATCCGAAATAAAAATGATTGGAGAAATTCTTGGAAGACGCTCAAAACCAAACGTGCTAATTCTTGGAGATCCTGGAGTTGGTAAAACCGTTTTATTTAATGGATTAGCGTATGCCTCTGTAAATAATAATGTGCCAGAACATCTTAAAAATGCTAAAATATTCGAATTAGATTTTATTAATTTAATTTCTGGAGCAGGTTATAAAGGCGAAATAGAAGACCGTTTAAAAAAAGTAATTGAGGAAATAAAACAATTTCCAAAAGCTATTCTTTTGGTGGATGAAATAAATAACTTAACCGATAAAAACCAAGGCAATCAAGGCTTAGCAAACTTATTAAAGTCTGAATTGTCTAAAGGCGAATTAACCGTTATTGGTACTGCCACTAACGATGCGTATAGAAAGCATATAGAAGTCGATACAGGCTTATCCAGACAATTCGAAATTGTAAGATTAATGGAGCCTAATGAAGATGAAGCGCATAGAATGATTAAAAACACAGTTTCTTATTATACAGATCACCACAGTTTAGAAATCGATTCCGAAACTATAAAAGAAGCCATTAGACTTGCAAAGCGTTACAATAAAGAGCGTAGTTTACCAGATTCTGCTATTGATTTAATTGATAGAACAATGTCTGCCGCAAAATACATGATTGAAACTTCTGTAGATGAAATAAATAGCATTAAAACACATCTCGAAGAATTAAAAAACAATAAAGAGTTTAAAAATGAAGCTGTATTGAAAGAACAAATATGGCAATATGCACTAATGAAAAATAAGTTAAGCTATTTACTTTTTGATGAATTAGGCGATGATAACCATTTTGAAAATGTAAAAACGCCAAAACAAGGATTTAAAGCTTTAGAAAAGATGCTATCTCAATTAGAGAAAATAGCTTCAAAAGAAAAAACAAGTATCACTAAAAATGATGTCACTTCTACAATAGCCAATAAAACAGGTATTCCAACAGGAAAATTGCAAGCCGACGAAAAAGAGCGTTTATTAAATATGGAAGCAGTGCTTCAAAAACGTGTAATTGGTCAGGATCATGCCATTAGCGTAATCACTTCCGCAGTTTTAGAATCGCGTTCAGGATTAAGTAAACCAGGATTACCCGTAGGTTCTTTCTTCTTTTCTGGACCAACAGGTACTGGTAAAACCGAATTGGCAAAATCCTTAGCAGAATTTCTTTTTCAAGACGAAACGGCAATTATTCGTTTTGATATGAGTGAGTTTAAAGAAGAACATTCTGCGGCACTTTTATACGGAGCACCTCCAGGTTATGTAGGTTACGAAGAAGGTGGTTTGCTGGTAAATAAAATTAGACAAAAACCTTATTCTATTGTCCTTTTTGACGAAATTGAAAAGGCACACCCTTCGGTTTTCGATATTTTTCTTCAAATTTTAGACGAAGGAAAACTAAGTGATAGATTAGGTAAAATAGGTGATTTTTCTAACGCAGTTATCTTATTTACATCAAATATTGGAAGTCAGCATATTGTAGAGTCTTTCGATAAAGGCATTATTCCAAAATCTAACGACCTGCTAGAAATTATGGGAAGTTATTTTAGACCAGAATTTTTAGGACGATTAACCGAAAT
Source organism: Lacinutrix salivirga (assembly GCF_053604675.1). Taxonomy (NCBI): domain Bacteria; kingdom Pseudomonadati; phylum Bacteroidota; class Flavobacteriia; order Flavobacteriales; family Flavobacteriaceae; genus Lacinutrix; species Lacinutrix salivirga. The sequence continues at coordinate 6,594 of NZ_JBSHNP010000103.1, read as the reverse complement.
CATTCCATTTTCTCCAATTACTAAAGAAAATGTGGTTAAAATATTTAAAATTCAATTAAAAGGATTGCTTAAAGCCTTAGAAAAACAAGATATTACTTTAAACATATCAGACAAAGCAATGGTTCACCTTGCAGAAAAAGGATTTACACCAAAATATGGTGCACGACCATTAAGAGGAGTGATCAGAACAGATTTAAGATCACCATTGTCTAGAATGATAATTTCTGGCGATATCACAAAAGGCGCAAAAGTGTCTTTAGATTTAAACACAAAAAAAGAATTAAAGTGGCAATATAAATAAGTTGAAATAACTATAAATTGCTTATATTTATCGTAAACAAAGAATTAATTAAACCAAAATAATATGGATACTTACGGATTAGGTGGCACAGAAGTGAAAACAGATGCTAATGAAGCCATACAAGAAATACCTCAAAACAGAACACTTTTTGTAGAAAAACTAACACAAGATCAACCCATTAAACCAGAAGTTGTTACTGGCTTAAAAACGGTGGAAGAAGTTTTTGAACACTACAACCCAGAAGTAGAAGTAGAGTTTGAAGATGCTGATGGTGTTGGCAAAAAAGAAAACTTAAATTTTAAAAATTTAGGCGATTTTGGAGGCAAAGGAATTACAAGACAAAGTAAGTTTTTAAAAGACCTTAATACAGAAAAGGATCAGTATATTAAAATCGTAAAGCAATTAAAAACGAATAAGATTCTAAAAACAGCTTTAGAAAACCCAGAAGCAAAAGCCTCTTTATTAGAAGCTATGCGTGCATTATTAACAGAAATTGAAGAAAGCAAATAATTATGGCAAAATCACAACAACAATTTTCTCCAGTAGAAAATCCAGCACAATATTTAAAAGAAAAAAGTGAACAACTTGCCAAATATGGAGGTTTCGATCTGTTAGAGTCTTGTATAGAAGGTGTTCAAAATATGAACCCAGAACGTAAGGCAAGAAAAAAAATATTTCTTACAGAGAACGCTAAAAAAGAAGATAGAGAGCAACTAAAAAAAGTGTTAGAAATTTGGTCTTCTATACTATCAGATTCTGATAGTATTTCTGAAATGGTAGAAGCTTCTGAAGAAAAGTCTAAATCTGCTAACGATTCTTTAAAGAAAAATTTACACAGAGCATTGGATGCAACAAATGATTTAGAGCGTTCTTACAGATCTATGGCTTTATTTTACAAAAATACAGAGTCTGATAAGTTGAAGAATATTTCTATAATGAATGCAGAGCTTGAGCAAGTTAAAGATTTAGATAATACTAGATTTATTGATGCTGTTGCAGAAGAATTAAAATCGACGTACGATAGATTAGATTTAAGAGAAAACTATGGTTTATTAGTAATACCAGGTTATTTAGGTTCTAATAAAGTAGTAGAAAAGTGGGCAAAAATTGCACACGAAAATAAAGCAATGTTAGTCACAGATTTTGAGCACTTAGATGAGCCAGATGATGTTATGGAAATGTTTGAAGCTGCCAATTTAACAAGTGGAGATAAGTACAAGTCTAATGTAATTATGGCTTGTAACTGGCTTGTTGGAAGAGGTAAAGTAGATGAGGTAGGTGAGGAAGACGATTTATATGTTCCACCAGCAGGAGCTTTAGCTGGAAAAATATACCAAACCTTAATGTCTCAGGTAACTGCAGGTAAAAAGTTTGGTGGTATTAACGAAATAGATGGTGTACGTTTTGATCTTAAAAAAAGCGAAATTGCTCATTTAGAGAAAATGGGATTAGTACCTATGGTTAATGAGTATGGTAAAGTTATGGCTTTCTCTGCAAAAACATTGTTTAATGGAGATAACCTTGGCTTACAAACCTATTCTGTTGTTAGAGTATTTGATTATGTAACAAAAGTATTAATGGATTTCTTAAACCGTCGTGCTTTCGAAAACTTTAATGCCAAAACCAGAAAAGAATTAATGGGACAAATTGTTAAGTTCTTAGATGGGATTACAGGACCAGATAAACTTATTGAAGATTTTTCAATTAAAAGATTTGAGCAAGATCCAAATCAAAAAGATCGTGTGTTTTTAGATATCCACATGAAACCGTATTTCCCAGCCAAAAACTTTATGATTAAAATGGATGGTCAAAAAGGAGATGATGGTACAGAATGGGATGCGGATTACGAGCAGCAATAAATAAAAAACAATTTACCAACCTCTTCTTAATTACTCTAAGAAGAGGTTTTTTGTTTAACATCAAATATAGTAGTTAAAATATGCCATATTACTCTAAAAATACAGATAGGATGGACATCCATATCGAAGCAGATAGAGGGACAATATTGATTAAACAAAAATGGCAATATACTTGGCTTAAAGATGCTGCAGCTTCGGATTGGAGTTATATTGAAAAGAAAACATTTCATAAAAAAGCAGACAACCTTATTTGGAATAATTGGGGAAATTATTTTTATTTAAAAGTTTCAGGTAGTTCAGATTTTGCTAAAAAATATGCCAATGTAAAATGGGATGTGAATTTTGATATAGAATGGGTTTTAAAGTCAGAACATTGGAAAGTTTTTGTAACTAAATACCCTTCAGATTACAAAGATAATCCAACAAGCAGTGTAAGTTGGGGAAGTAAAAAAATTAATCTAGATACTAAAGACACCAGTTTAAGACAGCGAGAACATGATAGTAAATACTATTATCAGTATCCATTAACGCATGAATTTGGTCACTCTGTAGGAAACTCTATTTATGCAAGTACCAATATGCATGGCGATGAATATAACTCTGCTAGTAGTTACTACAATGATAAGAGAAGTTTAATGAATATTGGTAATACGCTAAGGGATAGGCATTTGGATTTTGTGCTTTCACAATTAAACACTATGCTTGGTAATACTACGTTCTCAAAATATTAATTATGAAAATTTATGCTATACTAATATGTGTGTTGTTTTTAAATTGTAATACTAAAAATAAACAAGACCAAACAATTACTTATAATCAAGACTCCAAGCCTAAAGTAGAGTCAAAAATTCAGACTATGGACTTTAAGGATATTATGTCATTAAATAAAAATGAGGCAATAAAAAAGTATGGTAAGCCTATTAAATCACATTCTGAAAGTTTAGATAATTTGCAAGGTGAGTTTTATAACAGTTTACAAGATGCTTATAAAGATTTAAAAACAACTCCTACTTTAATACAAATTGAAGAATTAATATGGACAAAAGATTCGCTACATAACATAACAGTTTGGTATCAAAAAGAAGCAAAAGAAAGTCTTCCAAAAGCACATTTAATTTGGGAAAAAGGTTCTGAATTTTAGTAAAAATATCATGTACTACTCGTAAAACTGAATTGTTTTATACGCTCCAGATACAGCAACTACATCTATAATTTGTTGTTTAATAGTTTGCATTATTGGATTCGAAACCTTATAATCTGTAGAATAGATTAAAAATAGTTTGTCTTTTTGATGCACCCAAATCCAATTAATAGTTTTAAAATGAATTTCGGTTTCTTTAAAATTCTTTAAACTTTCGAAAGCAGATTCTGCTTGTTGTGGCGTTTTAAAATGCCATTCTTCAATTGAAATATAACTAGAATTAGTATTCTCTTTTGGTAACACAAAAGCATAATTAATGCTAGAAACTTCTAAAAAATCTTTATTCTTAAAGTCTTCCGCTAAGGATTCCAAAAATAACTTTTCATCATAAATTTCTTTAGTGTCACTTAATTGATTCGGATCGTTAGTAAAAGGATAGTCTGTAAATTCCTTAATTAAACCCTGTGTAATTAATGCAAGGTTATTGGATTCAATAACTGTTTTTGTTGCTAAATAATTGGAATTATATACTGTTATTGAATCTGTTGTTTTTGTAGGGTTTTCACTAGTTATAGTAGACTCTATAGTATGGCCTTCTGTTTGTGGAGCTTTTGGTTTAGCTTCATTTTTACAACTAATAATAACAAAAACGAGTATAGTGATGTATAATTTCAATTTCATAATTTATAATTTTTTCAATGCTGGTTTAACTGCAGCCATATAATCTATGCGTGCATATTTATTATTGCTAACCTCAGCCATACTACTACAATCTGCCAACTCCATTATTAAATTATTAAATTTATCCCACTCTCCACCACCACATATTTCTATACAGCCAATAGAACCATAAGTTCCATCTAATGGCTTGATAGGTCCTCTGTGCACAAAAAAACCAGCATAAACTCTCCAAGCTTTCTCTCTCATAGTTGTTATATAGCTCCATGTAAGTGTATAAGATTGAGCATCCTGTAAACCTACCATATGTGCATTAATTGTAGAGGTTCTTTTAACACCAAATCGTATGGCTTTAAATTTTTTTTCTACATCTTTTCCGGATTTATCTTTACCTTTTACTGTTACTACATATAAAGGCACTTCATACTTTATTCCATCTGGTCTATAGGGATAGCTTGTTAATTTGGCAATACCATCTTTTGTACTAGTAACAGTAACGACAACTCTGTGCATTTGAAAAGTATAAAAGTTTAATAATTTAATTTTCGCAAATCATATTTATCTAAATTACTAATTAATATGTTACTAATCAATTTTGAGACACAAATTTAATTTTCTTTTATACGCACAAAATAGGTTAACCTTTGTCCTTTTTGAGTATTAATAAATAAACCGAAAAGTATTATGGCTATTAGAATTAGAAGTAGAGGAAGTCAACCATTACAACAAAGGTATGAGCAGTCCATTCAGGCAGTAATAAACGACATACAAGTTACCAATACTGGTAGAATTGTAGTTAGGCATTTAGAACGATCTAGTAGGCGAGTTACTATTTCTCCATATCTAGCTGCTGGAGGCAATAATGCTAGTGCTACTCCAGGAAACGAGCTTTCTGGTGGTACTTTTACAGCAGATAGAATTGCTTCTGGTACAGGTTCTAAAATAGCGTTTAGTGTAGAACGAAGTACGATGTCTGCTCACGTTCCGCAAGGTACTGCAGATGAGGTGTTGCTACACGAAATGTCTCATGCATTGCGTCAAGTCACAGGTACAGAGCGTTTAGCAAGAGTAAATGGCACAGTAACTTTGTTGCCTATGGCGAGTTATGAAAATGTTGAAGAATTTTTTGCTGCTATGGTAGCTTCTGTGCACTCATCGGAATTAGGACGTGCATTATTAGGAAACCATGGGAGTTGGCCATTACGAAATCCAGAGGTTTTAAATAGGCCTCCGTTTTCAACTCGATTACGACAAATATGCGAGCGCATGCCAGATTTTACACGAGAATTGGCGCAAATACCAGTTTCTGTCGCTCCTTTTAATCCGTTTAGAAATGAAATAGAAAGGAGTAGAGTAGGTGTGCCAAATACATTTTTCTTTCCAAATACATTGCTTAGCAACGATTTACTTTCCGATATATTAAATCGTTAATTTTTAGAATTTATACAGATTCTTTTTTACGAAACCTTTTAAATGCTAGAGCAACACCAGCACCAATTAAAATATAAATTCCGTATTTAGTCAAAAACGAATCGGCTTTACTTTTTACAACATAAGGATCGTTGGCTTCGTACTCAATATCTATAATATCTCCAACCTCTTTAAAAGTCCCTAAAAATGGCACGCTTAACAACCTTACTTTGCTGGTAATGTCCTCACCAGATTCTGTTGTAAAATTCACTGTTGCAGTTGCAGTAGATCGTCTTCCACTTACTTGAGCATCTAACTCTGTGATTTTAGCTTCGGTTTGAATGTAGGTTGGTTGGTCTTGATTCACTAGACTTACTGAGCAAATCATATACGTTAGGGTTAAAAGAAGCAATTTCATAGTTGGTTGATTTGTTAAATTGATTAATTACTTTAAACTTAAGATTAATTAATAACATAATCAAAATATTGGTGCTAAACTAAATTTGAAAGGTGAGTCAATCCTGAGATTTATAAACTGCTTCTTCAGCAGCATAATACCTAAATCTATTATAATACAACCCAGTTTAGCCAGCGCACCAGCTCGCCCATCACTATTTCATGTCCACTGGACATAAAATTTCCGCTCTGTCGCATACTGTCCTTGATATCTAAACGGACAATCACTTACAACTCCTTTTGCTAACTTACTTTGCCACGTTGCCAGCTGGCCTATTCGCTAAAAAGGTTTACCAAACCTTTTATTTACGCTCCATCCTCATAAATATCATACTCTGCTTGCCACGTTTTTTCACCTTCGCTATTATACATTTCAACAGGAGTCCCTAAATAATCGGTGATAATAGAGTAGGTGTCCTGTTTTGTTATTTTTGCGGCAGGTTTTCTCCATTGCGCCAGCTCGCCTCTGCACTAAAATAGTCCACTGGACTATTTTTTGACGTTTGATCGCATCAAAAATCCAAGTTATAAGGTTGTCTAGTGGTTCTGGTTTGTCGTTTTCTAGTATGCCTTCTTCGTTAACAACTAGTTTTGGTCTGTCTTGTAAGTTGTATTGCCACTCGTGTAGAGGTACGTTTCCGTCCCAAATAAAGCGTGTAATTTTTGCTTTATTATCTATAGACCCTTCGACTGCGCTCAGGGAGACAATACTGCGAGATGTTGATTTTAATTTGGCAGTACGTCTGCCT